>CAJCJB010000202.1 GCA_903970545.1 Candidatus Saccharimonadota bacterium
CCAACAAAACCACTCCATCTGCCATGTTTAATACACGCTCTACCTCTCCACCAAAATCAGCGTGACCAGGGGTATCAATAATATTAATTTTGGTATCTTTATATACAACGGATACGTTTTTAGCTAAAATGGTAATACCACGCTCGCGCTCTAAATCGTTGTTATCTAATATAAGCTCTCCTGTTTCCTGGTTCTCGCGGAAAAGCTTACAAGTGTGTAGAATTTTGTCAACCAATGTGGTTTTACCGTGGTCAACGTGGGCAATAATAGCAATGTTACGGATATTCATAAACGCGTTCTTTTTTAATTTGGGCGCGAAGATACTAATAAATGGGCAATTGACAATAAACCCAACGTTAAGGAATAGTTAAGGATGGCACGTTTTGGGAGATAGAACTACTCTAAGGGGATTATTATTTATCTTAAATTAAAGCTCTATTTGCTTTACGCTTTCTAAGGTTTCTTTAAAGTCTTTCATTAACTCCTCTATAACCACAGCAGCAGGTTTTATTTGTTTAATTGCTCCGCTAACTTGCCCTATTTCAAGCTCACCTTCTTCTAAATCACCTTCAAACATACCTTTTTTGGCACGCGCACGTCCTAAAAGTTGCTGCAACTCTTCATTACTTGCCCCTCGCTTTTCGGCATCGTCTATTTCTTTAAAGAATTTGTTTTTAATCAGGCGCACGGGCGTAAGTTGTTTTAAGGTAAGCTGCGTATCACCTTCGTTAGATTTAATAATAGCTTCTTTAAAATTTTGATGTGCTGATGATTCTTGAGTAGCCACAAACAAACTGCCTATTTGTACTCCATCTGCACCTAAAGCAAAAGCTGCAGCCATAGATGCTCCAGAACCAATTCCTCCGGCAGCAATTAAAGGTATTTGTATAGCCTTTTTTACCATGGGTAATAATACAAGCGTGGTGGTTTCTTCTCGTCCATTATGCCCGCCTGCTTCAAAGCCTTCGGCAACAATAGCATCTACTCCTGCTTCCTGGCATTTCAAAGCAAACTTTACATTACTTACCACATGCACAACGGTTATTCCGTGTTGTTTAAGCTGTTGTGTCCATGTTTTAGGATTTCCGGCTGAGGTAAATACAATTTTTACTCCTTCTTCAATAATAATCTCGATATGCTCTTCGATATTAGGATAAAGAAGCGGCACGTTTACGCCAAAAGGTTTGCTGGTAGCCTGTTTGCATTTTTGTATATGTTCCCGCAATACTTCGGGATACATACTTCCGCTGCCAATTAACCCCAACCCACCTGCATTACTAACAGCCGAAGCAAGCTCCCAACCACTGCACCAAATCATACCAGCTTGTACAATAGGATACTTTATTTTAAATAAATCACATACAGCAGGTTTCATAAGGGTCTGGTTTTGTTGGATAATTTTAATGATAAATCCGGCTAAAATTATATCAATTTTTTGTTTTAGAGGCGACTTATTTAAGAACACTAAAAACTGTTAAAAAGCAACATTCATGTAAAAACTGATGCATTGTTATATACATTTGTTCTAGGTTTCCTTTAATGCAATAACATTTAAAAAACAAAACTCATGCAAAAATCAATCATCTTATTAGCTCTTGCTATTTTAGTTAGCTTCGGATTTCAATCCTGCAGAAAAACAGCACCGCCTGTTGTTGAGCCAACTACAACTAATATAAATGCACAATTAAAAGAAAACCAAACTTATCAATTTACCTTGCCTGCAAACACAACCATTGTAAATGGTAAACAGCAATCTTATAACATTACTGCACCTGCATCGCACAGCAGCATAAGTCTCATCACTACTGATGCGTCGGGAAATATGGTATATCAATATACACCTGGGCTTAATTATATCGGAAGTGACTTTGTTACTATTTCAAATGTACCGCAACAAATGTGTGCAGGTGGCGGATGTAATATAGGTGGTGGTTGCTGCAACGGTGGGGCTTGTTGCCACAACGGATGCTGCCATGGCGGCGGCGGGTGCTGCGGTAAAGCATCTGCTGTTCAACAAAATATTGTAAATATTAATTTTACTATCACGGGTAACACCAACACTAATCCTATTACTCCGGTAGTAACCAGAGTATTGATGGGTAAATAAACCTGATATTCTTTCCTTATAAAGAATCCTGCTCTTAATCCAGCAGGATTTTTTATGCACTATTAGTTGAATAAATTATTGCTGCTTCATAAAAACAATTATTTTTGGCGGATAAAATCTTCTAAGTATGAACATTCACGAATATCAAGGTAAAAGTATATTAAAGAGTTTTGGCGTTACCATACAAGAGGGTATTGTTGCCGAAACCCCTGAACAAGCTGTTACAGCCGCTAAAGAAGTAATGAGCACTTACAAATGCGATGGTGTTGTAATTAAAGCGCAGGTGCATGCGGGCGGACGTGGTAAAGGAGGCGGGGTTAAATTTGCTCCAAACCTTGATAAAGTTAAAGAAGTTGCCACCAATATTATAGGTATGCAGCTAATTACTCCTCAAACTAGTACCGAAGGTAAAAAGGTACACAAAGTATTAGTTGCTCAGGATGTATATTATCCGGGTGCAACGCCAACCAAAGAGTTTTATATCAGCATATTATTGAACCGTGCCAATGGCAGAAATATTATTATGTACAGCACCGAGGGCGGTATGGATATTGAGCATGTGGCAGAAACTACCCCTCATTTAATTTGGAAAGAAGAAATAGATCCTAAAGTTGGTCTGCGCGATTTTCAATGTCGTAAAGTAGCTTTTAACCTGGGTTTAAGTGGTGCAGCTTTTAAAGATATGATCAAATTTGTAGCTAATCTTTACAAAGCTTACGATTCGATAGATGCTTCTTTATTTGAAATCAATCCGGTACTAAAAACATCCGACGATAAAATTATTGCCGTAGATGCTAAAGTAACTATAGATGATAACGCCCTGTTTCGCCATAAAGATATTGAAGCGATGCGTGATGAACTGGAGGAAAACCCTACAGATGTTGAAGCCAGAAAAGCAGAGTTGAATTATGTTCAGCTGGACGGTAATGTGGGTTGCATGGTTAATGGTGCCGGTTTGGCTATGGCTACTATGGATATTATAAAACTATCCGGTGGAGAACCTGCTAACTTTTTAGATGTGGGTGGTACTGCCAATGCAGAACGTGTGGAAAAAGCCTTCCGTATTATTTTAAAAGATAAGAACGTAAAAGCCATTTT
>CAJCJB010000203.1 GCA_903970545.1 Candidatus Saccharimonadota bacterium
AAAGATAGGTAAAGGCATTTTTTTCTAAAAACAAACGCCCGCCTCTAAAGTCGGCTTGGTATAATACCTTGCTGTTCCATTGCCCGTTGTTCTTAACATAATCCAAATAAGAAGGCGTATCATTGGTAGCACTCAGGTTTAAAATCGAGCAAACAAATAGCAGCAAAAGTATAGCATACTTTTTTTTCATGATAGAACCAAACGGAATTCTATAAGTAAAAATAGTAATTTTTTCGAGAAAGCAATGTAGTTTATTCTATTATTTTTGTGACTTTGATAATTATAAAGGTTGCATGATATATGTATATGCCCCTAACCCAAGAATACACCCTGCATCTAAAGAATGGAAAGACGTATGGAAAGTTAAAATGTAATTTATGTACTTCTTTTCTTTTAAATGATTGCCGTTATAAATAAAAAGGTTCTCTAATTTCTTAGAGAACCTTTTATCTGTTGTATTCTAAAATTAATTAGTTATCTTAATCATCTTTTTGGTATCTATTACTTTTCCGTTTATAATTAACGAATAAGAGTATGTGCCGGGGGCTAAATTAGCTGAAGCCACATTAAGTTGCCCAGTACCTGTTTGGCTGATAGTAAAAGTATTTAACTGGCTGCCAAATTGGTCGTAAAATACAATTTGGGCATTCGTAGTATTTTCAGGCACAAAGTATTTTATCATAGTGCCATCGCCAAAAGGGTTTGGCGCATTTTGGTAGATTATTGCAGCATTGCCGGTAAGCTCAATGCTATTAACAGTTCCTATGCTTGCGGCTGTAACAGTATTGCCTGCGAGAGAACCTATAGCAGTGTTATAAGGGTGGCAATGCACACGGTACATCAGGCGATTTGCCAACTGCTTAAAGTTTAACAGACTTTCTCTAAACAAAGATGGCATCCTTACGGGATGCCATTTTTGTTAATTGATGATATGCAAACTACTTTGTTTGCCCTTGTTTAAGTTTTAGAGCTTCTTCATCTTGCTTGTTTACAAGAATAACAACTGTTCTTTGCGCATAAATTGGCATGAGAATAGATAAAATACCATCTATAATGCTAAACTTTGTTTTTATTTCGTAACCCATGCCCGCAGGTGGTGTTTTTGGCTGAGCTTGGTTTAAGCGTACTAAGCCAAACAAGGTATAACGTTGTTTAACTTTAGAAAAGGTTCTGTCTTGTAAATTTGCTCCAACCGGACCATAACCAACCGTAGTACGGTTTACAAAACAAGATGAAAGCAAGAATGTTGACAACAATACGATAGAGATTATTTTTACCATAATTTTTATTTTTTATAATTATTAATTGAAGCAAAAATACAAGTTTAATTTAAAGATGCTAATTCAATTGTGAAAAATAGTAGTTTAAAAACGTACCTTTATAAACTTATGTATTTAAAAAGGAATATATTTTTCCTCGCCTTTGTTTTACTAGTTACATCAGGCTTCTCTCAAAAAACAAGCCCTTATTTAGATAGTTTACTGCGTGTCGGTTTACCTACCCATGCCAAACTTTTAGCAAGTCCTAAAAAATATAAACTTCAGATAATATACACGCGCATTACCCGTGATAAAGACAATAAACCAAGCTTTAAAAACTATTACTGGAATGTTGATAGTAATAAGTTTTTTTACCCGGCAAGTCTTGTTAAGTTGCCTGTTTCAATTATGGCATTGGAAAAACTAAGCACACTTAAAGAAAATCATATAGATAAAAACACTACCATGATAACGGATAGTGTGTTTGCGTGCGGCAAGAAAGTATTTAAAGATACCACTGCCGAAAACCGTTTGCCAAGCATAGCACATTACATTAAGAAAATGTTTTTAGTAAGCGATAATTATGCTTTTGCTCGCACCTACGAGTTTTTAAGCTGCGATTATATCCATCAAACATTAGAGAAATGGAAGTTTCCGAATATGCGTATTGTTAACCGACTGGATGGTTCCTGCAAAGCAGATACTACTAAAATAACTTCGCCTGTTTATTTTTTATCTGATAAGGGAGATACGTTATATAAACAACCTTTAACTTTTTATACCTACAACAAACCACACCCGTTGCCCAAACCTAAAGCCGGTAAAGGACATACAAACGAAGTTGGTAAACGCATTTACCAGCCTAAAGATTTTAGTACACATAACTTTATGAGCTTAACTAATTGCCATGAAATATTAAGGCGATTAGTTTTTTATAATCATATCGATAAAGAACATCAATACAACATCTCAAATGATGATTGGCAGTTTCTGATGAAGTATTTAGGTATGTACCCACGCGAAAGTTTGTATCCTGCATATAATACTAAAGAGTATTACGATTCTTTTAAGAAATTTATTTACTATGGAAGTTCTGTTCCAACCGTGCCGAGTGATAGTGTGCGTGTATTTAATATAGTAGGCAGAGCTTATGGTTTTTTAAGTGATTGCGCTTATGTGGCTGATGTGAAAAACAATATAGAGTATATGCTTTCGGTAACTATGTATTTGAACGAACGTGATATTATCGGCACAGGAAAATACGAGTACGATAAATTAGGTATGCCCTTCTTAAAAGACTTAGGTAATTTAATCTACAATGTAGAGAAAGACAGGAAGGTAAAATACAAACCCGATTTACAGGAGTTTGATTTGTTTAAGAACTAACTAAGCTTCTACTTTTTTGGTAGTACGCTTACGCTCATTTTCATCTAAGATAATTTTACGAAGACGTAATGATACCGGAGTAATTTCCACATACTCATCAGCAGCAATGTATTCCATACATTCTTCTAAAGAGAACTTAGTGGCAGGAATGATACGCATTTTCTCATCCGTACCCGAAGCACGCATGTTGGTTAGTTTCTTCTCTCCGCAAACATTTACTACTAAATCATCCGGACGGATATGTTCTCCGATAATCATGCCGGGATAAACTTCTTCGCCAGCATTGATAAAGAATTTACCACGGTCTTGTAATTTATCAATACTATATGCAACTGAAGTACCTTTATCTTTAGAAATTAAAACACCTGCAATACGTTGGGTAATAGGGCCTTTCCAAGGTTCGTAAGCTTTAAAACGGTGCGCCATAATAGCTTCTCCGGCAGTAGCCGTAAGAATGTTGTTACGCAAACCAATAATACCACGGGATGGTATTTCAAACTCCATGTGAATTAAATCACCCTTAGGCTGCATTACCAACATATCTCCTTTGCGTTGAGAAACTAAGTCAATTACACGACTTGATGTTTCCTGTGGTGTATCAATCGTTAAAACCTCAACGGGTTCGTGTTTTCTGCCGTCAATTTCTTTAATGATAACCTGTGGTTGACCAACCTGCAACTCATATCCCTCGCGGCGCATGGTTTCAATTAACACGGATAAGTGAAGAATACCACGACCAAACACAATATAAGAATCGGGGGAAGTAGTTTCTTCCACACGAAGTGCTAAGTTCTTTTCAAGCTCTTTAAATAAACGGTCACGTAAGTGACGAGATGTTACAAACTTACCATCTTTACCAAAGAATGGAGATGTGTTAATAGTAAACAACATACTCATGGTTGGCTCGTCAATGGAGATAACAGGAAGCCCTTCTGGTTTATCAAAATCGGCAACGGTATCACCAATTTCAAAACCTTCAATACCCGTAAAGGCACAAATATCTCCGGCAATAACTTCCTGCACTTTTGCTTTACCTAATCCGTCAAAAATAAACAGGTCCTTTACACGCGATTTTACAATGCTACCATCACGTTTAACCACCGATACAGGCATGTTCTCTTTAATAACACCACGATACACACGTCCTACCGCAATACGACCAATAAAAGAAGAATAATCCAGTGAAGTAATTTGGCACTGCAAAGTACCCTCACGTATAGGTGCCTCCGGAATGTTAGCAATAATGCAATCCAACAAAGGAGTGATGGAATCGGTTACCACCTTATAATCAGTACTCATCCAACCTTGTTTAGACGAGCCATAAATGGTAGGGAAGTTCAATTGGTCTTCAGTAGCTTCTAAGTTAAAGAACAAATCAAAAACCATATCGTGCACCTCTTCAGGGCGACAATTTGGTTTATCTACTTTATTAATAACCAAAATAGCTTTTTTACCTGCTGCAATAGCTTTTTGTAATACGAAACGTGTTTGAGGCATTGGACCTTCAA
>CAJCJB010000204.1 GCA_903970545.1 Candidatus Saccharimonadota bacterium
AATAGAAGTTATTAATGAATTAGCCAAGCAACAAAATAAAATAGCACAAATCGCCTTGCGCATTAATCCTAATGTGGATGCGCAGACACATAAGTACATTACAACTGGCTTAGAAGAAAATAAGTTCGGTATTAATCCGCATGAATTAATAGAAGTATTAGAAATTTTAAAAAACTGCAAGCATTTGAAATTAATAGGCTTGCACTTCCACATTGGTTCTCAGATAACTGATTTGAATACCTTTAAAAATTTATGCACCCGTGTAAACGAAATACAGCATTGGTTTCAACAAAGGGGTTATTCTTTGGAACACATTAATGTTGGAGGAGGTTTAGGAATTAATTATAGTAAACCTGATGAAGAATCTATTTGCAATTTTGATGCTTTCTTTTCTTTGTTTAAAAAGTTTTTAAAAGTTCAGCCACATCAACAAATACATTTTGAATTGGGAAGAGCTGTTATAGCCCAATGCGGAAGTCTTATATCAAGAGTACTTTATATTAAAAAAGGAACTAACACCAACTTCGCTATTTTAGATGCTGGTATGACTGAACTTATTCGCCCCGCATTGTATCAGGCTTATCACAAAATAGAAAATATTACAAACAATCAACATTCCACTCAGTATTTTAAATATGATATAGTTGGTCCCATTTGCGAGAGCAGCGACTGTTTTGGTAAAGCCGTCGAATTACCTGAAACCAAACGTGGAGATATTATTGCCATTCGCAGTGCAGGTGCTTATGGAGAGGTAATGAGCTCTCAATACAACCTGCGCGATAAAGTAAAATCGTATTTCGATACAGAAAGTTTTTAATTGTTTGTTATTGCTTTTTTATAGAAAGAAGTAAGTTAAGAGCTTTATTATTTACTTTCTTTAAATGCAAATAAGGTATCTGTTCTCCGCCAAAAGAACGAAAGAAACGCTCAATCGTTGGTAACATACTTCCACAAAAATTAAATTGTTTAGTCAATGCTGCAGATATTTTTATAGCACTCCACAATAATAAACTATACGCACCACTACTCTTATAGGTTTCATCAGCTCCTCCCATTAAGTAATAGGCACTTTGATTATCCCAAACTATATAAACAGCTGCATGTATATTTCCTTCATTATCTTTTGCAAAAAGTATTTGCCGGCAATTATTCTTTTTACAGGCTTCTTCGATTTGTTTGACATAAGAAAGTGAATAAGGAACTTTCTTATCTTGTCGTTTAAAAGTAAGAGAATTCATTTTATAAAAAAGCTCAATATCCTCACTTTCAATAATTGTAATTTCTTTTTCGGCTTTGCGTATCTGGCTGCGTATGCTTGAATTAAACTCTTCGAACACTTTATCCAAATTACTTAGGTCGTTTATGCGATAGGTATATCTGGTTTTTTGTGTAAAGCCTTTCCAATGAAAGGCCATTTGGTTTTTATAAATTGGGAGAAAGTATAAGTCAAACAAATCAAATGGACGTAACTGCTTGTGGAGTTCTTCAATTACCTGTTGTTCATGGCTTAATAAACTGGCATACTTTTGTCCGGGGAAGTAAGTTATTATAGGTCCTATACCCAAGGTAAGCATGGGCATAGCAATTAATTTAAGATTGTATTTTTTCTTTATAGGGTATGCCCACGCACCTACTATATTAGTATTGCTTTCATAAATAACAGCATCCCAATTTCCTACACCGCAAACTGCATCCATCCACCAATCTTGCTGAAATAAAATAATGTCCTTAGTAGTTTTACAATAGTGGCGGTATTTTTCTTTATTGGTCAATGGCTAATTTATTCAGTGTTTAAAAATATAAAAATAAAGACTATGTATTATAAAACAAAAAGCCCCACATTTCTGTAGGGCTTTTATAAAGAGCACTTTCTTGATTACTGAATAATCAATTTTTCAACATGCTTGTTTTGACCATTAGTTATGGTAAGCATATAAATACCTTTTTGTAATGAAGAAAGATCTAAGTTAGTCGTAACATCTTTTACAGAAGTTTTGAAAACCTCTTGACCTATCATGTTTGTTACATACATTGTAGTACCTTCATCAACATTGCTCATACTGATAGTTACTAATCCATTATTAGGATTAGGATAAACAGATATGTTAGTGTTGTTGGCAGATATTTGGTCTATGCCAGCAAAACAACTACTATTAACAATTTGTGTATATACATGTTCATTGCTACAAGAGGTAACAGTAGATGTTCCGACAACGGTATAAGATGTAGTAACAGTAGGTGTTACTGCAATACTTACACCTGTTTGTGAAGTACTCCAAGTATAAGTACTAGCACCACTTGCTGTTAATGTAGCTGTTCCATTTACACATAAAGTAGCTGTACTGGTTGTAACATTTATGGTTGGTACAGCTTTTACAGTCACCGTAAAAGAAGTGGTAGTTTCACAAGTACCGGCAGCATCCAATCCTGTTACTAAATAATGTGTAGTTACAGTGGGGCTTGCTACTACACTTGTACCGGTTGTAGAACTCAAACCTGTTACCGGAGACCATGTATATGTATTAAAACCACCGGCATTAACTGTAACGCTATTAGTAGCTCCTGTACAAATAGTAGGAGAATTAACTGTTAAAGTTGGGCTTGGTGTAGAAAGCACTGTAATAGTAGGCGTAATAATACTTGTACATGCACCTAAAGTTCCTAAAAGTGTATAAGTAGTAGTAGTGGTAGGGCTTGCCGTAACATGAAGCCCCAAATGTGTATTTAACCCAGTAGAAGGAGACCAACTATAGGTAGTAGCACCCGAAGCGGTAAGATAAGTGGCACCTCCAGTACAAAGTGTATCGTTTCCAACTGACACACCCACAGCATTAACAACTGACACAGTAGGAGTTGGGTTTACGGTTATACTGATAGTTTGTGTATTTGCACAACCTGCTGTAGTAGTTGCTGCCACGGTATATGAAGCTGTAGCGGGCGGAGTTACTGTAAGAGTAGAAGCACTTGAAGTACCACCTGTGCTTAAAGTCCAAGTATACGTATTTAATCCGCTTGCAGTAAGCACAGATGAATCACCTGAACACAAAGTAGCCAAGCTAGATGTTACGGTTAGAGGACATGCTAATGCAATTTTTGGGCCTTTGTATTTATCCATTCCATTTGTACCTAAAGGTAAGCTATCATTAGAAAAAGTACCTGCCCAACCATGCGCAGAATCAAGCATTTGAACTTGTAGCATTCTGAAAGGGTTTGTTGTACCACTCTCCAGTAAATTCCAAGTAGTTCCATCATCTGGTGTAATAGAAGTTACATAAGCTGTACTACCTGAATTAAGACCAACTGACATATAAGCATTTCTGCCAGGTACTGCACAAAAACTACCTAACCCTGTATTTGTAGCACTGGGGGTTATAGCAGTCCATGTTACACCACCGTTATTTGTTTTCATTAAACTAAAAGTTGTTGAAGTCGAAGCCGCTAAACCCCATGCAATACCATTTGCAGAATCTCTAAAAGCAAGACCTTGTACGCCGCCGCCAAAACCAATAGTAGCACCTGTACTTACTGCCCAAGTTTGTCCACTATCCGAAGACATAAACACACGACCGGTACCTGTTCCATACCATATTCTCTTTCCTAAGGTAGTATAACAGTTTGTAAGTCCATACTCACCTGAATTAGGTGTAGGAACGTTAGCATCTGCAACACGTGTCCAATTGGTACCACCGTTATGTGTGCGCCATATCTCAAACTTATTTGTAGTACCACCACTGGTATTTCCATTAGGATCACCCAATGCTATACCATTATTATGATCATAAAAATAAACCCAGTCAGGGAAATTATTTACCCCAGTAAACATAGTTAAAGAGTCAGATGCATTTGTCCATGTAACACCTCCATCAAGTGTTTTAATTATTTTACCACTTACTCCGGCAGTATTACCCCCTTCTGTTTCAGAGGCATCGGCAAAAAGAGAGATATAAGCCGTCATAGAGTCTAAGGCGATTATATTTGACGAGTTATACGAAAGTGTATCAGGTAAAAAATTACGTTTTGTAAAAACCCTTCCGTTACCTGTTTTTACAAGTGTATTACTGTTACTGGCAGGATGTGAGCCATTATATACAACACTCCAAACAGTGTTTGTATCTACTGCGCTCATCCAACGAACACCCCATGCTGTATCAACATTAATATTATAGGGTTTCCAAATAGTTGACTGACTATATACTGCTCCTATAAAGGCAACAAGTAGTGACAATGTAAGTATGATTTTTTTCATTTTTTGATTGGTTTTTAAATTTAAAAGTTCCGCCAAAGGTAAAATATTCTCTATTAATAGCAAGCATATTGTTGTTTCTTTTTATAAAAGAAAAAGCCCCACATTTCTGTAGGGCTTTTACATATACATATATAATGCTTTTTATTTGATTATTGAATAATCAACTTCTCAACGTGTTTACTTGCACCATTGGTAATTGTGAGCATATATACACCTTTTTGCAAAGCAGAAAGGTCTATATTGGTATTAATATCTTTAACTGATGTTTTAAATACCTCCTGACCTATCATGTTTGTAACATATAAAGTAGTATTGCTTACATCTGTATTGTTCATATTAACGGTTAGCACACCATTGCCCGGATTAGGATAAATAGAAATATCAGCATTATTTGAATATTGTTCAATACCCGCACATCCAGCTACAGTTATTGTAAAATTAGTTTGAGCAGAACATAAATTCTCTACTCCTGTAACAGTGTAAACCATAGTGGCAGTACCCGTAGGAATACAAGTAACCGCACTTCCGGTATCTGCACTTAAATAAGTTACAGGTGACCAACTATAAGTATCTGCTCCGAAAGCGGTAAGTGATAAACTATGTCCAAGACAAATTGTATGAGAAGAAACCGTTACAACAGGGTTTACTACGGTTATATTAAAAGTTTCGTAGTTTGAACAACCTGTAGTAGTAGTTCCTGCTACGCTATAAGAAGTAGTAACAGAAGGCGTTACGGTAATACTTGCAGTTGTTGCCGAAGTACTCCATGTGTATGTATTTAAACCACTTGCCGTAAGTGTAGCCGAACCTGCCGCACAAACATTAAAAGGAGTACTGGTAGAAGTACTTGTAAGCGTAATAGGGCAACCTGATTTATGACCTAAATGAAATCTATTGATACCATGTCTTCCGTATGGTAATAATGAGTCAGAAAAACTTCCTGCCCAGCCGTTTAATGAATCTATCATTTGTACGCTTAACATTCTTACCGCATTCGATAAGCCTGCTTCTAATATTGTCCAGCTAGCACCATCATTATAAGTTACTGATGTTACATAATGAGTAAGAGCACTATCAACACCAACCGACATATAACCATTAGTTTTTGGTATTGTGCTAATAGCCGCAATTCCAACTGATGTGCTTTGAGTTACCGGAACCCATGTTGCTCCACCATCTGATGTACCAACTAAAACATTTACTGACGATGCATTAACACCCCAAGCTAAACCATGTATCGAATCTCTGAAAGCTAAACCAGTGCAACCACCATCTAAACCAATAGAAGTGCTGACTGCATAAGCCCATGTGTTTCCGCTATCCGATGATGCTAAAACTTGACCATTATAGGTACCTGCCCACATAAAATGTTTGTAGGTTGCATAAGAACTTGGTATACCTGCATCAGTGTTAAGCGGAGTAGGTAAGTTAGCATCCGGTACACGTGCCCATGTAGTTCCACCATTATGTGTATGGTAAATTTCCCACATATCACCGGTAGCAGTACCTGTGTTGCCATTAGGGTCACCAAAAACTATACCATTGTTAGCATCCCAAAAATGAACCCAGTCAACAAACGCAACTGCTTGCCCAGTATACATACCGGCAGTCTCCATGTTAGTCCAAGTTGTTCCACCGTTGGTAGTTTTTAATACTTGTCCGCTGTTAGTTGTACTTTGTGCTCTGTTAGTTGTAACTATAAAAGCTGTATTAGCATCTACCGCCGAAATTCCTGACGGAGCGTAAGTAAGTGTATCAGGGTTAAAATTACCTGCATGATAATTTGCTCCATCAATTGTTCTTGTAAATCTGTTCGATGTTGCGTTTGTACCCTCCAACTGTCCTAAACCCCATACAGTGTTTGTATCAACAACACTAAGGTTACGAACAAAATAGGTCGTATCTAGGTTCGAGTTATACGGCTGCCAAACAGTTGATGCTTGGCTAAAAGCACCTAAGCCAATACCACTAAGTGCAAGTGTAAATAATTGTTTTTTCATTTTGATATTTTTATTTAAAAATTTTGCCAAAGGTAAAATATTATACCATAGATAAAAGCAATTTGTTATTAATTGATTATTTGTTAAAAATTATCAATTTTAGCTTTCAGATACTGAACCAACTTTAGTATGATAGAGGTACCATATACAACTATATCAAAAACATACTTAGGAAAGCACTGTTTTATTACACTACATACAGGTAAAAACATGCCGCCTGCATGTTGTGTAAGCAAAATCTCATCTTTAAATTTTTAACTGCTATATAATTCAACCAAAGGTAGAAATCTGTATTTTAGATTTCTCAGTCGTGCCTCCACAATGCGAGCCAGAACTCCCTAAGTCTAAACAAGTATTAAAATCTGCTATTATTTCCTCTTAAAAGAAGCTATAAAACTCTTTGTAAAATTGCTAAGCACTAATGTGCCACTCATCTCTGCACGCTCTAAAAGGAGTTTATCCCAATGTTCGGTTCCTTCCCACATTACGGTTTTTAATGCTTTCATAGCTTCGGGACTGCTGGTTGCCAGCTTTTGTGCCAAGCTTAAAATAGCTGCGTCCATCTCTTCATGCGTTTTATAAACATGGGCATACAAACCTTTTTGTTGGGCAAAGCCAGCATCGTGCCACTCGCTGGCATCAATGGTTAATTGGCAAAAAGCAGAGGTTCCCATTTTTCGCTCAACAGCAGGCCCTACCACAAACGGACCAATACCCACTGCCAGTTCACTTAGTTTAATGGCGGCGCTATCATGCGCAAAGGTGTAATCTGCAGCAGAGGCAATACCTACCCCCCCTCCTACTGCTTTACCTTGTATGCGGGCAATAACAAATTTAGGAGCTTTGCGCATGGCATTTATAACACCGGCAAAACCTGAAAAGAAATGTTTACCTGTTTCAATATCTTTAATGGCCACTAACTCATCAAAAGATGCGCCTGCACAAAATGTTTTATCGCCATCACTTTTTAAAACAATAACTTTTACCTCGGGGTTATTGCCTACAGTTTCAATTTCGTGGGCAAGTGTTCTAAGTATTTCTCCGGGTAATGAATTACTCTGCGGATGAAAAAATGTAATGGTGGCTATACCATTTTCTATATTGCTTTTAACGAATCCGTTTTCCATATTTTTTGATTTGCGTGTAAAAGTAAAAATTAGCCAGAGATAACACAGATTTCGCTGATGAAAAAAATCTTTATTAATCTGCGAAATCTGTGGCTACCTTTGCATCTGTTTAATGCGGTTTAAGTTATACTTTATTTTATTTTGTTGTTTCTCTTTCTTCCTCTCCAAAGGCCAGGGTAAGAGTGAAGCTACTAATGGCGACAGTACCGATACAAAACGTATAAAATTGGTTGCGCTTCCGGTTATCTATTATCAGCCGGAAACTAAATTTGGCGCAGGTGCTGCAGGTCTTTTTCGTTTTAAACAAAAGAGCGAGCCTGATAGTACACGGCATTCTAACGTTATGTTTTTACTTTCGGGTACACAGCTTGGTCAGATTTATTGCGGTGCTCCTTTTCAGATGTGGTTTAATAAGGAAAAATATAATGTGTATGGAGAGGCAGATTTTCAGAGTATTAACTATCTTTTTTTTGGAATAGGAAACCAAATACCTTCTTACTATCACGAGAGATATTATGCAAATAACCCCCGTTTTAAAGTAAATGCCTTAAAGCGTTTTTATCCGCATTTATATGCAGGCCTTAAATATATGTTTGATTATACCAACCTTACACAATTGGTTGATACCGGAATGCTTATAAAAGGAACTATCCCAGGAAGTAAAGGCGGGGCAGTATCGGGTGCAGGCGGCACTATTAAATATGATAATAGAGATAATCAGTTTTATGCAACAAAAGGATATTATTTAGAGTTTTTTGCATTGGCTAATAATAAGCTGATTGGCAGCAATTATCAATTTAGTAAATACTCTTTGGATATGTCCACCTATATAGCCTTACCCCGCAAACAGGTATTTGCATTTAACGCCTATGGGGTGATTAATACGGGTAATGTACCCTTCTATCAAATGGCCTTGTTAGGTGGAGAGACTAAAATGCGAGGCCTATACCAGGGGCGATATAGAGATAAAGATTGTATGATTTTACAGGCTGAGTATAGAGCACATTTATTTTGGCGAGTTGGTGCTGTTGCTTTTGCAGGGATAGGTGATGTTGCTTCTCAATTAAATCAATTTAATTACAAATATACCCGTTTGGCTATTGGCGGTGGCGTTAGAGCTTTAGTAGATAAAAAACAACACCT
>CAJCJB010000205.1 GCA_903970545.1 Candidatus Saccharimonadota bacterium
AAGGGCTTCTTCATCCAGGCAACCATGGTAGGCATATAGTTTTATTCCTTCTACAGCTATGGTTTGGTTCATGGGACAAAGCTATTGTTTTATCAAATGTCATCATTTATTTATTCTTACTTTTGTGTGGTTTATGTCTTCAACCAAAAACTCCGTAGTAAAATACATTATCCTTGTTTGGTTCATTGTAATCAGTCCGGTGCTGTTGTTTTTTATGGTAATATTCCTAACCTCGACAGGTGCTTTTGGCGAACTACCTGAAGTAGAAGAACTTCAAAACCCAAAGAATAATTTAGCCTCTATTGTTTACAGCTGCGATGGTAATGTGCTGGGTAAATTCTATAAAGAAAACCGTGTAAACGTAAAGTATAAAGACCTAAGCCCTAATATAGTAAACGCCTTGGTAGCTACTGAAGATGCCCGTTTTTTTGAGCATAGCGGTGTAGATATAAAAGCTCTGTTTCGTTCGGTATCAGGTGTGCTTACAGGTAATACCAGTGCCGGTGGGGGAAGTACCATTACCCAGCAATTGGCCAAAATGCAATTCCCGCGTGAGAACCTGAGTAAGTTTCAACTGGTGTTCCGCAAAATAAAAGAGTGGATTATTGCTGTGCGTTTAGAAAGACTTTATACCAAGCAGGAAATTATGACGATGTACCTCAACAAGTTCGATTTCCTGAATTTGGCAGTAGGTATAAAATCTGCTTCGCAAATATATTTTAATACCAGTCCCGACAAGTTAAACGTGCCACAAGCCGCTATGCTTATTGGTATGGCAAAGAACCCGTCATTGTTTAATCCGGTTAGGTTTGCCGAGCGTACACAAAAGCGTCGTAATGTAGTGTTGCATCAAATGGTAAAGTATAATTACTTAGCGGAAGCTAAGTTTGATTCGCTGAAAACACAACCGCTTAATTTAGTATTCAGACCCGAAGACCATAACGATGGCTTGGCAACTTACTTCCGCGAATACATGCGCGATAACTTTTTAAAAGAATGGTGCACTATCCACAAAAAAGAAAACGGAAAGCCTTATGATATTTATAGAGACGGATTAAAGATATATACCACCATAGATTCTCGTATGCAACAATATGCTGAAGAAGCTGTAAGTGAGCACATGTCTGCCCTGCAGGCATTATTCTCTAAAGAATGTAAGACGAAGAAAAATGCCCCCTTTGCGTGGAACGTAAGTAAAGATGAAATTAAAAATATGATGAACAGTGCTATTCATCGTAGTGACAGATTCAGGTCTATGAAAGCATCGGGTAAAACAGAAGAAGAGATTTTAGAAGCATTTAAAACTCCTGCAAAGATGACTGTATTTAGCTGGCATGGTGAAGTTGATACATCCATGACTCCTTACGATTCTATAAAGTATTACAAGAGTTTTTTACAAGCCGGTTTTATGGCAATGGAACCCCAATCAGGTTATATTAAGGCTTGGGTAGGTGGCATTAACCATTCTCATTTTCAATACGACCACGTAAAGATTGGAAAGCGTCAGGTGGGCTCTACCTTTAAACCTTTTATATATGCATTAGCTATACAGGAAGGGTATTCACCTTGCTACCGTATTCCTTGTGTAAGAACCTGCATTACTACCGAGACCGGACAAGAATGGTGCCCCGATAATTCGGGCGGTGATGAGAAGTATGAAGGTAAATCACTTACCTTAAAAATGGCTTTGGCACTTTCTATAAATTACACCAGCGCAGCACTAATGAAAAAGTTTGGCCCACACGCTGTGGTAAACTTAGCGCGCCGCATGGGGGTTACTTCTCCTTTAGATGCGGTTCCGGCTTTATGCTTGGGTGTAGCTGATATCTCTGTATATGAAATGGTGGGGGCAAACTCAACCTTTGCCAATAAGGGAACTTATGTACAACCGATTTTTGTTACCCGTATAGAAGATAAGAACGGAAAAGTACTGGAAGAGTTTGTACCTAAAACAGATGAAGTTTTTAATGAAGAAAAAGCTTACGTAATGTGTGAGCTGATGAAAGGTGTTACTCAATTTGGTACCGGTGCAAGAATTCGTTTCAAATTTAATATTAAAAACCCGGTAGCAGGTAAAACAGGAACTACACAAAACAACAGTGATGGTTGGTTTATTGGCATGACACCCGAACTGGCAGCAGGTTGTTGGGTAGGTGGTGAAGATCGTGCTGTGCATTTTAATACGATGGAACAAGGGCAGGGAGCCAGTATGGCATTACCTATTTGGGCAAAGTTCTTTCAAAAGGTATATGCCGATAAAACCATTAAGATTTCTAAAGGAGATTTTGAACGCCCTGCAAAGATGGGAGAAATAGAGCTTGATTGCAGTAAATATGAAGATGATAATAAGCAAATAATAGAAGGAAACTCAGGAGATAAAGACCCCTTTGATATTTAAATTATCTGCCTAAAATTGTTGCTCAGTTTCAAATAAAATCTTAACATTGTAGTTAGATTTAATGTGATTTTAGACTTATAGAACTCGTATATGAATAGGACAACTATACTTGCCGTTTTCTCGTTGCTTATCTTGGCATCGTGTGGTGGTGATAAAAACAAAAACAATCAATCAAAAAAGGCTGAAGCAAAAGGAGGACGTGTATATGGTGGTTGTCTGCGTGTTTCAGAAAATGAATCTTTTCAAAGTCTCAATCCAAGTTCCATTGTTGATGTAGTATCTGATTTTGTAGCCACACAAATTCATAGTGGATTAGTTAAACTAAATAATGGAACCTTAAAAGTTGAGCCTGCCATTGCAGAAAAATGGGAGATTGACCCAAGTGGTACTAAATATACCTTTCATCTTAGGAAAGGTGTAACCTTTCAGGATAATGCCTGTTTTTCCGGAGGAACCGGACGCGAGGTAAAAGCTTCTGATTTTAAATATTCTTTTGAATTACTTTGTAAAAATACACCTAACAATGGGGCTTTTTCAAGTACATTTAAAGACAGGGTAAAAGGTGCAAATACTTATTTTGATGGTAAAGGAGAATTAGAGGGCGTTAAAGCTATTGATGATTATACGCTTGAAATAACGCTAGAACGACCAAGTACCGTATTCTTACAAATATTGGCAGAAGCACTTTGTAGTGTGGTAGCCAAAGAAGCTGTTGAAAAATATGGCGAAGATATTAAAGTGGGTGCCGGAGCTTTTATTTATGATGAAACCTATTCCACAAAAGATAAAATTGTTTTACGCAAAAACACTGCCTATTATGGTATAGATTCTTTAGGAAACAAACTGCCTTTTTTAGATTCAGTATTGATTTGTATCATTCCGTCGAAAGATCAGGAATTGGCTTTATTTAAAGATGGGAAGTTGGATATGATAACCTCCTTACCATCTCAATCTATAAAAGAAATGGTAGAGACACAAATACAGGATTTTCAAAACGAACCACCAAAGTACATACTGGATAATGCTGCCGAAATGATTACCCAGTATTATACTTTTAATTTAACTCGTCCACCTTTTGACAACCCTAAAGTTCGAAAAGCCTTCAACATGGCTATTAACCGTAAGCGAATTGTGGAAGATATATTAAATAATCAGGCGTTTGGTCCGGCTAATTATGGGTTTATTCCCCCTACATTTTCCGGTTACGATAATACTAAAATAAAAGGCTACGAATATAATGTTGTTGAGGCAAAGAAATTATTAGCTGAAGCAGGTTATCCTAATGGCAGGGCATTTCCGCCTGTTAAAGTAATTTTAAACAGTGGTGGTGCTCGTTATACCAATGTAGTGGTTGAAGTGCAAAAGCAATTGCTTGAAAATCTAAATATAAATGTAGATTTTGAAGTGATACCAAGGACACAAAAATTAGAATTGGAAGCGACAGGACAAACTGATATTTCACGTGATGCCTGGGTGGCAGATTATCCGAGTCCGGAATCCTTTTTAAGTGTATTCTTTGGTGAAACAGTTCCTAAAGATTTGAATCAAAAATCTTTTCCTAATTCGGCACGTTATAAAAATGCACAATATGATAAATATTTTATAAAAGGAAGGGATGCTATTAATCGCGATAGCAGTTATCTGTATTTTATGAAAGCTGAACAAATATTAATGAATGACGCCCCTATAATGGCTTTATGGTACGACGGAAATTATAGACTAGTTCGTTTTGGCATACAAAATGTACACACTAATGCTATGCGCTACCGAAACTTTGCTGATGCATACATTAAAGAAGTAAAATGGAAAAAAGCGGAAGCAAAAGATTCTGCAAAATAATATAAGTAAGAAAAATGGTTTAAGCCCTCGTATTGCACGGGGGTTTTTTATGTAATGAGTTTTGATTATTACCAAATACTTCAAATAAAACCTACAGCTACAAATGCTGAAATTAAGACGGCTTACCGCCGACTAGCCAAACTATTTCATCCAGATAAGAATCCCTTTGCGGAAGATAAATTTAAACAAATAAAAGAAGCTTACGAAACCCTTGTTGATACTGTAAAAAGGAATAAGTACGACGCTAAAAGAAATTATACCGGTACAATACAAGCTAAAAAGAAAGAGGCTGACAAAAAACAAACGCCATATAACCACACACCCGAAGCCGAATTAAAACGACAACAATATTATCGCGAACATTTTGCAGGTAAACAAAAAGCAAGCGTTTATAGTAGTCTACCCGAAGCCAAAACAAACTACAAAGAACTTACGTCTATATTAATAAGCATACCTGTGGCGGTGGCTTTGCTGTTGCTACTGGTAAATATTTATCAAAAGCCTAAAACTGTTAGCAACCCTAAAGAAATTACTAAGGAAAGCAAACAGGTCGATACGCTTTTATTGAAAAAGAATTAAACTAGAAACGTTTCATCAATTTTTAAGTGTAATAATAGAGGTATTACTACTATTGATATAGACCTTACGGACTAAATTCTGCTAGTTCTCTATTCGCAATTAACTATTAAATTTGCACTATCCATGAGCAATTCTTCTCCTCTAACAAAAGACCCCAAGCATTATATTATAATTAAAGGTGCTCGACAGCACAATTTAAAAAATGTAGATGTTGCTATTCCGCGCAATAAGTTTGTGGTTATTACAGGTGTGTCGGGTTCAGGTAAATCTTCTCTGGCTTTTGATACCCTGTATGCCGAGGGACAAAGGCGTTATGTGGAGAGCTTGTCTGCCTATGCGCGTCAGTTTTTAGGCAGATTAGAAAAGCCACAAGTAGATTATATTAAAGGCATATCACCTGCCATTGCTATCGAGCAAAAGGTTATATCGCGCAACCCGCGCTCTACGGTTGGCACGGTTACTGAAGTTTATGATTACCTGAAATTGCTTTATGCCCGCATAGGTAAGACGTTTTCTCCGGTGTCGGGCAAAGAAGTGAAGCGCGATACAGTTGCCGATGTAGTTGATTTTGTAACGAACCAAAAAGGAGAAAAGACTTTTTTAATACTCTCTAAACTATTCATTCCCGAAGGAAGAGAAGTTAACCAGCATCTGGAAATACTTAATCAGCAGGGCTTCTCGAGGGTGTTGACTGATAATGAGATTAAGAAGATAGATGAACTGCCCAAGAAGATTAAAAGCGCGGCTAATATTTTTTTAATTACCGACCGCATTGTGATAGATGCTTTTAGCGATAAGGAAGAAGTTTCATCGCGCGTGGCAGATTCTGTGCAAACGGCTTTTTACGAAGGGCATGGCGAGTGTATGGTGTATGATGCCGACACAAAAAAACAAACATCGTTTACCAATCGCTTTGAAGCAGACGGGATAGAGTTTGAGCAACCCGATGTAAATTTTTTCTCGTTCAACAATCCCATAGGTGCATGCAAAACCTGCGAAGGCTTTGGCAGTATTATTGGTATTGATGCCAATCTGGTTATTCCCAATAAAAACAAATCGGTGTATGATAACGCTATTGCCTGCTGGAACGGCGAGAGCATGAGTTATTATAAAAACCAACTGATTAAGAACGCACATAAATTTAATTTCCCGGTACATAAACCTATTGCAGAGCTTACCAAAGAGCAATACAATTTACTTTGGAAAGGCAACGAATACTTTGAAGGACTGGATGCCTTCTTTGCCTTTTTAGCAAAAGAAACCTATAAAATACAATACCGCGTAATGCTTGCCAGATACAGAGGCAAGACTGTTTGTCCTGATTGTAATGGTACGCGTATTCGCAAAGACACGCATTATGTAAAGGTTGGCGATAAGCATATCTCTGAGTTAATGCTGATGCCTGTTGAGCATCTATATACCTTTTTTAAAGACATAAAACTGAATACGCATGATACCCACATTGCCAAACGTTTGCTGATTGAAATAACCAATCGTTTACAATACCTATGCGATGTTGGTTTGGGTTACTTGACTTTAAACAGAGCTGCAAATACATTAAGCGGCGGAGAATCTCAGCGTATTAATCTGGCTACATCGCTTGGCAGTACACTGGTTGGCAGTATGTATATTTTAGATGAACCCAGCATTGGTCTACATCCTCGAGATACCGAAAGACTGATTAGCGTTTTAAAAATGCTTCAACAACAGGGCAATACGGTTATTGTGGTAGAGCATGATGAAGAAGTAATGCAGGCTGCCGATGAGATAATCGATATGGGTCCCCTTGCAGGTTCTTTGGGCGGTGAGCTGGTGTTTCAGGGTGACCACAAGGAGTTGATGCATGCAAAGAATAGCTTAACCACGCAATACCTTACAGGCAAAAAACAAATCTCCATTCCTATTACCAGAAGAAAGTGGAAAGACTACATCGAATTAAAAAATGCTAACGATAATAATTTAAAAAATGTAAGCGTTAAAATTCCGTTAGGAGTTTTCTGTGCCGTAACAGGCGTTTCGGGTTCGGGCAAATCTACACTCATTAAAAACATATTAGTTCCTAATTTACAAAGAGTGTTAGATGGGGCATCGCAAACAGGCGATGATAAAATTGCAGGAAGTTTAAAAAAGGTTTCGCAAATAGAGTTTGTAGACCAAAACCCCATTGGCAAATCTTCACGCTCTAATCCGGTTACCTATATTAAAGCCTATGATGAGATACGCAATTTGTTTGCCGACCAGCAACTGGCTAAACAAAAAGGATACAAACCTTCTTTCTTTTCTTTTAATGTAGAGGGTGGCAGGTGCGAGCATTGTCAGGGCGAAGGGCAGATAACCGTTGAGATGCAGTTTATGGCCGATGTAAAATTGCATTGCGAAGATTGCAACGGAAAACGTTTTAAACCCGAAACACTGGAAGTTACTTTTCAGGGTGCAAGCATTTCTGATGTGTTGGATATGACGGTAGATGATGCAGCAACCTTCTTTGCCAAATCATCCGATAAAACTTGTAAGAAAATCAACGATAAACTGCAACTCCTGCAAGATGTCGGTTTGGGCTATGTGCAACTGGGGCAATCATCCAGCACGTTAAGTGGCGGAGAGGCGCAACGCATTAAGCTCGCTTCTTTTTTAGGTGCAGGACAAAACGCAAACAACACCCTCTTTATTTTTGATGAACCAACCACAGGCTTGCACTTTAATGATATCGAGAAATTACTAAAGTCGCTGCAAATGCTTATTGATAAAGGAAACTCCGTATTGGTTATCGAGCATAATTTAGATGTCATAAAATGTGCCGACTGGTTAATTGATATGGG
>CAJCJB010000206.1 GCA_903970545.1 Candidatus Saccharimonadota bacterium
TTGTTTCCTTACTCTTTTTGGAAACAATTCTATAAAAAATTTCTTTAACAATGATAATTACACCCAACACAATAAGTGTATAAGGCTTAGGCGACTCATGTGGGATAAGAATATGTTGAATGCTTTGATAGGCTATAATAATAGCCGAGGCAATTAAAAAACCTACTGCCAAAAAGGTTATTAAAGGTTCTGCTCTGCCATGCCCGTAAGGATGATTTTCATCTGCAGGTTTACTCGAATAGCGCAAGCCAAATAACACCAATAAAGAAGAAAATATATCGGAAGTAGATTCTATGGCATCGGCAATAAGTGCGTATGAGTTGCCTACATAACCCGTTAAACCCTTAATAACAGCCAGACACAAATTACCTATGATAGACAGGTAAGTTGTTTTAATGGCTTTTTGTTCGGGGGTTGAATAAGTCATTTATTTACATTATCTCTCTTAGGTAAAACAGGTTTTAGTTTTTTGATAAAATACTTTAATTCCGCGTAAAAATCATATGTAGGTCCTCCTCGTGATTCAGTAAAAAAATCTGATTTATTTCTATATAAGATAACCTTTCTTGATTGGATGTCCAAAAGTAACATCCTGTACCAGATAAAACCAAGATTCCAAGAAAAACCTAAGTGATGGTCTATTTCGTAATTCAATATATGCGTAAATAAAAAATATCTCTTTTTGTATGATTGTAATTGTTTACACATCTCATCTGAGATATTTAACTCAATTATAGCAGAGTCCTGTAAAATTTTTTCCATTTTACCTAATTCTTGTTCTATTTGTTTTTTTCTTTGTTCATCATCAATCTTGAGAATAGTATAAGGTACCCTCTTATTTAAAAGCTTTTGCATTGGATATTCAAAGTATTTCTGGTAATATTCGTAATAACTATATTCATTAACTTCAATATATTTATTATCCGATTTCGACCAATAAAACCGTGTTGGAGGTTTATCATAAAAATAATCATACTTACTATAGTCAATACCAGCTATTTGATGCCTGAAACGCACAGATTTTACCTTTAGACCAGTTTCGATATTATCTATATGCCTATATTGCTCAAAAGGAGCTATAACCATTAAAGTGTCATTTTCAGTTAAGGAAAGATTAGCTTTTATTTTTTTTGTTTTACCAAAAGGACGCTTTATTAAGCTACCTGATAAGGTGCAAGAGTTCAAAAACAAGAGTATGGTAAGTAAAATAATTATAGATAGGGTACGTTTCATCTATTTACAAAACTCATTTACTTTCTCGTAAGCCTCCATACAACCTAAGTCCATTGCTTTATTTAAATCTATGCAGGCGCCTTGTTTATCTTTCATGGCATATTTGCAAATACCTCGTATAAAATAAGCCTTGCTAAATTTAGGGTTTAATTCTATTGCTTTGCTATTGTCTTGCATAGCCCCGTAATAATCTGCAGACAAGTATTTACTATTTCCTCTGCTGTTAAAAGCCTCTGCATTTTTAGGGTTTAATTCTATTACCTGCGTATAATCTTTTATAGCTGCGGGATAGTCTTTAAAATGTTCATTCATAATACCCCTGTTGGCATAAGCCTCCATATAACGTGGGTTTAAATCAATGGCTTTGGTATAATCTTTTAAGGCTCCTTTATAATCTCCTGATTCTTTTTTAGCATTTGCTCTGTTATAATAGGCAATAATATACTTTGGATTTATTTCTATTGCCAAATCATAGTCCTTTATTGCCTCTTTGTAATCTCCTAATTTATGTTTACAAAGTCCGCGATTGCAATACGATTTTACATACCCGCGTTTTAATCGTATCACCACATTATAATCTTCAATTGCGGCTTTATAATCTGCCATTTCGTATTTACAAATACCTCTGTTAAGAAAGGCATAGTAATAAGTAGAATCTAACTCAATAGCTTTAGTATATTGATTAATCGCTCCTTTATAATCTTTTATATTCAATCTTTCGTTACCTTTGGTTTGATACTCTTTTGGAGTTTGAGAAAAAGCCTCCCCTCCCCCCCCTCTCCAAAAGAGTGGGGAAAGCATAATAAGAGTAATGAGAAAGTGCTTCATATGTATTTAACGGACTGAAATTACCAATAGGTTTTCATCAAATCGCTTACCCAATTTGCCTGTTTGATAGTAGTTTTAGGTGCAAATTCTTTAAACACAGGTTTAATATCTAAAATGGGGGTGCCGTTTATGGCATCCAAATACTTTACTTTTATGGTTCTTCCTTTGTGTCCCACCAATTCAACGGTGCAAAGTCCGATAGTATTAGGTCTGTCTTTTTTGCGTTGTGCAAAAATGCCAATCTTGGGATAAGCAGGATTACCTCTTGGTCTGCCCGAAAAAACAATTTGTCCGTTTTCTACCTTATCAAAAAAGTAAATGATTTCTAAGTGAGAAAAATCTTCAATCCCGTCAAAAGCTTCGGTAGGAATATCTTCGGCAAGTTCTATTTCAGAAATAATATCTCCCCAATTATCATCAATGGGTTCTGCTCTTTGGTTTTTTACGGTGGCTATCGCTTTCAATTGTATTTGCATAGGATGGGTTTATTTAATACTAACCTCAAAGGTAGGGCTTTGTATTGTTAAGAACTGGCTTTTGTATCCATTTTCTTTATTGCTGATAAAGCATCATCTGAGTCTCGTACTAACAATTCTTAATTAAGCCTATATTTACGGCATGTTAAAGGTGTTTAAGTTTGGTGGTGCATCAGTTAAAGATGCAGCGGCAGTTAAGAATGCAGCAGCTATAATAAAACAATTCCCGAAAGATAATTTATTGGTGGTGGTATCTGCTATGGGTAAAACCACAAATTCTTTAGAGTGTTTGGTTGATGCCTTTTTTTATAAGAAAGATACATTGGAAACTATCTATGATGAAATAAAAAAATTTCACGTTGATATTCTTTCTCAATTGTTTTCCGACAAATCGCATGCTGCTTATGCCCAAGTAGAGAATGATTTTGTGGAGTTGCAATGGGCTATAGAAGACGAGTCCGCTCATTCTTATAATCATCATTACGACCAGATTGTGAGCATGGGCGAGATTATTTCCAGCAGAATTGTGGCAGCTTATTTTAATGAAGTAAAGTCTGATTGCCTGTGGCTTGATGCACGGGGCATTATACAAACTGATAATACCTACAGAGAAGGCAAAGTAGATTTTGAATTGACGCAGCAATTAGCTGAAAAAGAATTAGTGCCTCTGCTTAAACAACATAAGCTTATTTTAACGCAAGGTTTTATTGGTGGTACGAGCGAGAACTTTACCACTACTTTAGGCAGAGAAGGTTCTGATTATACAGCAGCTATATTGGCTTACAGCACGAATGCAGAAAGTGTAACTATTTGGAAAGATGTGCCCGGTGTATTGAATGCCGACCCTAAATGGTTTAGTGATACCAAAAAAATAGATTCGCTTACCTATCAGGATGCCATTGAGCTGGCTTATTATGGTGCAACAGTTATCCACCCAAAAACCATTAAGCCCCTGCAAAACAAAAACATTCCTTTGTATGTAAAATCCTTTATTGACTCTTCTGCGCAAGGCACTATTATTAAAGACAGCAACAAGCATTTACCTATTCCTTCTTTTATATTTAAGATAAATCAAATGCTAATTACTATTTCTCCGCGTGATTTTTCTTTTATTGCTGAGGATAACCTTAGTAAAATATTCGGTTTATTTCATCAGCATCAGGTAAAAATAAACGTGATGCAACTATCGGCCATCAGCTTTTCAGTTTGTGTGGATATGGATGATAAAAAAATACAACCTCTTATACAAACGCTGCAAAACGATTATAAAGTATTGTATAACGATGCGTTGGAGTTGGTCACCATCCGCTATTACGACCAATCTACCATAGACCGTGTAAGTATAAACAAAGAAATTCTGATGGAACAAAAGAGCCGTTATACTGTTCAGTTAGTGGTAAGAAATAATAAATAAACATGTACATATACAACGTAACCATAAATATTGCTAACGATGCGCACGATGAGTGGTTCAAGTGGATGCAGGAGTTTCATATACCTGAAGTAATGAAAACTGGTTGCTTTATAGACCAGCGTATGCTAAAAGTGCTGAATGTGGAAGATGAAGGCACAACCTATTCTGTACAATATACTTTCTTAAACATGAGTGATATGGATAAGTATAAACAAAAGCATGCCCCTGCCTTGCAGAAGCAAACTATAGACAAGTTTAAAGATAAGTTTGTGGCTTTTAGAACTATATTAGAAATTATTTAATTCAACTGTATTGCAGTATCAAGTAAGAGCAAAGAAACATTTAGGTCAGCACTTTTTAAAAGACGAAGAGATTGCCAAGAACATTGTTAATGCTTTAGTGCAGGTAAGTAATTTACCACTCATAGAAATTGGACCCGGCACAGGCGTATTAACCAAACACCTTATTGAAAAAGAAAACTTTGTTGCCATTGATATTGATACCGAGTCGGTAGAGTTTTTAAAGAAAATTTATCCGCAACACGCAACTAAAATACTGTACGGGGATTTTTTGGAGATGAACTTAACCGATTTTTTTTCTGATAAGTTTGCCATCATAGGCAACTTCCCCTACAATATCTCTTCGCAAATAATGTTTAAGGTGCTCGACTATCGACATAAAATAGAGGCAATAGTGGGCATGTTTCAAAAAGAAGTGGCAGAGCGTATGGCAGAGAAACCCGGTAGCAAAACCTATGGCATATTAAGCGTATTGTTGCAAGCCTTTTATGATATCGAGTATTTATTTACCGTAGAACCCAGTGCTTTTACACCTCCTCCAAAAGTAAAATCTGCTGTAATACGTTTAACGCGCAATAATACCAAACAACTTGCCTGCGATGAGAAACTGTTTAAAGCCATCGTAAAATCTACCTTTAACCAACGCCGCAAAATGGTGCGCAACGGGGTTAAGTCTTTTATAAAAGATGAGGCTGTTATGAGCCACAAGTTTTTTACCATGCGACCCGAGCAATTAAGTGTAAATCAGTTTGTAGAACTCACACAAATTATAGAAAAGCAGCGTTAGCTAACTTTTTAGCTGGGCTTGAAAAGATTCTCATCTGCAAAACTATAATAGCTTGCATCTCCAACAATAATGTGATCTACTACTTGTACGTCAAATAAGGCAGCGGCTTGTTTAATTTTGTGGGTAAGGTTTATATCTTCTTTGCTGGGTTGCAAATTGCCCGAAGGGTGGTTATGCGCCAATACCATAGATGATGCCAAATGCTCTACCGCGCTTTTCATTATCAGGCGCACATCGGCCACCGTACCCGATATGCCGCCTCTGCCAATAAACTCGGTCTTAATTATTTTGTTGCTTCGGTTAAGCAGCAGTACCCAAAATTCTTCGTGGGGCAAATCAATTAGTTTAGGTGCTATGTGGGTGTAAGCATCCTTACTGGTTTTAATAACTTCCAGCTTGGTTGTTTCCACGTCTTTTCTTCTTCTGCCCAGTTCAAGTGCGGCAATAATACTGATGGCTTTTGCTTCGCCAATGCCTTTAAACTTTTTTAAATCGTTGATAGATAGTTTAGCTAAGTCGTGTAGGTTATTATTATGAGTAGCCAATATGCGCTGCGAAAGTTGCACCGCCGATTCGTTCTTTGAACCCGATGCAATTAAAATGGCAATCAACTCAGCATCAGATAAAGCCTGCTTGCCTTTGGTGAGGAGCTTTTCGCGGGGGCGATCATCTTCTGCCCAGTTTTTAATAGAGATATGTTGTTGTTCCATTTTGCTAATTTACAATTTTATGATTGACAATTTAATTATTGCAACCACTAAATCGTAAATAAATCAATCGTAAATAGTAGTTTCGTCAATTAAATTATGAAACCTTCTCTGCACATTTTCAGGATAAAGAACTTTCGCTATTTTATTTTAGGCAGATTTTTTACCACCCTTGCCATACAAATGCAAATGACTACCATTGGTTTGCAGGTTTATTATGAATATACACATAGCGCATTTTCTTTAGGCTTAACAGGTTTGTTTGAAGCCCTGCCTTTTATAGGCGCATCTTTCTTCTCGGGTTACATAGCCGATAAATACAACCGGAAGAATATTATTATCATCGCCCTGTTTGCCTTAGTGCTTTGTTCGGTATTACTTTTTGTTATCAGCACGCATAAAATTCCGCTAATAGAAGGTATAAGTTACTATGCCATTTTTGGAGTGATTGTTTTAGTAGGAATTATCCGCGCATTTTGGGCAGCCACCATGAATCCTTTAATGAGTCAGCTGGTTGACAGAGAACTCTACACCGTTTCAGCTACCTACAACAGTACCGCATGGCACATCGGTTCTATTACCGGACCTATATTTGCCGCGTTTTTATACGGAATGAACGGAAGCTATCACGCTGAGAAAATCTATTTCATAAACATAGTATTGTTCTTGGCAGGCGTTTTGTTTTTTGCTTTGATAAGATACCAACGCCCTATAATACATCAGGTAAAAGAAGGGATTATACAAAGCTTGCAAGTGGGTGTAAGGTTTGTGTTCAAACAAAAAATGTTGCTCTCTGCCATCTCTTTAGATTTGTTTGCTGTTTTCTTCGGAGGAGCCGTAACCATATTACCCGCCTTTACCGACCAAGTATTACACGCCACCCCGCAAGATTTAGGCTTATTGAGAACAGCCCCTGCCATTGGTGCCGTATTAATGGCTTTTGTGTTAATGGTAAAACCTCCTGCAAAAGATGCAGGCAAACTATTATTAGGAGCAGTCATCATGTTTGGTGTATTTACCATTGCTTTTGGTTTTTGCACCAGCTATTGGGTTGCTTTTATCATGTTATTGCTTACAGGTGCATTTGATAATATCAGTGTGGTGATACGCACATCAATCATGCAACTAATGACTCCTGATGAAATGCGCGGGCGCGTATCTGCCGTTAATAGTGTATTTATTGGTTCTTCAAACGAAATAGGTGGCTTCGAATCAGGCTTTGCGGCTAGATTAATGGGTTTAGTGCCTTCTGTTATTTTTGGCGGAGGTATGACTATTGTTGTAGTTGCCATTATAAATAAGCTTAATCCTAAAATGAAGAAACTTGATTTATCCAAAGTGTAAATATCACTTTACTCCTTTATTTTATTCACAAAGAATGTTAAGTGTTAAATTAACATTCTTCTTTGAGATACCTTTGTTAAAACATAACAAAATGAAAAAGCTAATTTATATTGGATGCCTTATTGCAACAATAAGCATCACTTCATGCCGTGTAGTTAGACCCGGTGAAATAGGTATTAAACAAACGCTGGGGAAAATGCACGGGGGGTCCCGCCAACCTGGTTCCGTGGCGTTCTTTCCGTTTACAACAAAAGTAATTAAGATAAATACCCGCACAGTAGAATCTTTTCAGGCACTGCCCTTACCAACTAAAGAAGGTTTAAGTGTTAATGCAGAATTAAGTTTGCTATATCACATACGCCCCGAAGAGGCATCTAATGTATATCAGAAGTTCGGTACTAATTATCAGGAAGTAGTGGTATTAAGTAACTTCCGTGCAACAGCACGTGCTATAAGTGCGAATTACTATGCTAAGGAATTATATGCTATTGCCCGACAAAAAGTTGAGAAAGCCATTTTAGAAGAACTGAAAGCACATATAGAACAATATGGTTTTGTTATTGATGCTGTTCTTTTAAAAGATGTTGTGCTGCCTCCGCAAATTATGGCATCTATAGAAAGTAAAGTGCAGGCAGAGCAGGATGCGCTTAAAATGGAGTTTGTAATTGATAAAGAAAAGAAAGAAGCTGAGCGTAAACGTATAGAAGCCGAAGGTATTAAAGCCTATAATGATATTGTTACTCAATCACTAAATGATAAGATATTGGAGAATAACCGCATTAAAATGTACGAAGCTTTAATGAGGTCGGGCAACTCTAAAGTTATTATTACTAATGGAACAAGCCCTTTACTGAATAGTATTAGTACAGAAGCTAGTGATAAGAAGTAGGTTTAATTATCTTTTAGAATTACAAAAGCAGAACTAAGTTTTCTGCTTTTTCTTTTTAGCAGCAGGAAACAATACGTTATTTAATATCAACCTATAACCTGCTGAGTTTGGATGCAGACTTAAATCGGTAGGAGGGTCCTCAACACGGTGCTGATAATCTTCCGGGTCGTGCCCGCCATAGAAAGTCCAGGTGCCTTTACCATGCTCTCCATGTATGTAGCGCGCTTCGTTGGCAGCTTTATTCTCACCCATTATCAATACGTTTTTCTTTACATAACTTCTGTCAAAAGCAACCGTTTGTCCCCAAAAGCCTTTTATTAATTGCTCATGATTTTGGCACAACATACTTGGTACAGGGTCCCACTTGGCAGAAAACTCAAACAAAGAAAAATAATCATTCTCTTTGGTTATGCCATATTTCTGCATACGTGTACCATAAGTATCAATAGTAGAGAACTCGTATTCTGATGGATTTGCACTTAAAGTAAAATTCTCGAAAGCGAAGCACTTATTATAATCAATCTTCTTATTCATATCCGGATCAGCAGCATCCC
>CAJCJB010000207.1 GCA_903970545.1 Candidatus Saccharimonadota bacterium
GTCCCCCTTCAAAGGGGGAAAAGCTTGGAGCGTAAAGCCCGACGGCATAACCGCCGGAACGCCCAAATAGTTTATGTATTAAAACGCCAACGGTTTCCCCTGATAATAATCTAACACCTTTAGCTTAAAGATAAAATCGTATTTGGCATTCAGCATATCGGTTTGGGTTCTTAGCACTCTGTTTTTGCTGTTGTTGTAATCAAAAGAGTTAAGCGCACCTGCATTAAACTTTTGCTCGGCATAAGAAAATGATAGTTGCGATGTTTCGTGAGCGGTTTTAGCAGATAAATATTTATTTAACGCTCCTTGCGCATCAGTATAAGCCTGCACTATGGTTCGGTAAAGTTGCTGACGGGCAATATCATATCCATATTTATTACTAAGTACCTGTAGTTTTGCATTCTTAATACCCGCCATGTTAGACAGGCCATTAAATATGGGGATGTTTAGCGTAAAGCCAATACTTTTATTAAAGTTGTTGCTTAACTGTGTGCCCAAAGGAGTTGTTTTGGTAGTCTCATTAAAAGTTGGTGCCACAACTGCTTCGCCGCTTGAGGTATAATATCCTGTTTGCTGAAAACCAGTAGGAATAGGGCTGATAAGATTTGTAGTTTGGTCGAGACCGGAATAGCCGGTACTTAACACTCCGCTTAAAGATAAAGTTGGGCTATTTTTTCCTTGCGAATAAGAAAGGTTTTTTTCGGCACTTATTAAGTTATACTCTGCACTTTTTATTTTATGCTGATTTTTTAAAGCTGCCTGATAAATATCGATGGGTTTATAAGCCGCTAAATCTGTAACAGATAATTCAAACGCAGGCTTTTCAACAGAAAAATTATTGGCAGAATCTAAATACAACAACTGTTTTAGGGCTAATAAAGAAAGGTTGTAATTGTTATCTGCCGTTACATAACTATACTCATCGGTAGCCAGCTGGGCTTTAATATCATATACTGAACTTAAAGCCGCAGAACCTGCATCGGCTAATGTTTGTGTGCGCTCTAATTGTAGTTTACTAATGCTTACCTGTTGTTGGGCAACTTTTACTAATTCCTGATTATACACTACCTGCAAAAAAGAAGAAGCCACGTTAAGTGCCAAGTCATTTTTTTGTTGCTCGTAGGTTTCCTTGTTTGCCATAAGTGCATACTGATTCTTCTTTACGTTGTTGTATTGCTGCATACCGCTCCATAAAGTTACCTGCGCTTGTCCGTATATATTATCCGATGAAACACTACTACTTTGAAATGTGTAGGAATAGGGGTTTAGTTTTTCTCCCACATTTTTTGTGTTATTTGCACTCGCATTTAAATTGGGCAATATGGTTGCTATACTTTGTTTGTAGTTTACATCACTCATCTCTACATTAAGTTCGTTTTGCTTCAGGGTAAGGTTATTTTTTAAGGCATAATCAATACATTGTTGCAGACTCCAGGTTTGGGCAAGAGCCTCACCCCCAACCCCTCTCCAAAAGAGAGGGGAGAGCATGATAAGAATTATCAGTACTAATCTGCGAAATCTGTGGCTTGTTTTCATGAGATTAAATAAATTAACGCAAAAGTAAAAACAAGCAGTTCATAATTATGCAGTTTAGTATCTGCGGAAAATTTCAAGGGCTATTGGTTTATTTATTACAGCAAGCCCATTAAAGCCAGGTAACAAAACACAAATGGGGTGGCAAAAAACAGACTGTCAAACCTGTCTAATACCCCGCCATGACCGGGCATAAGTTTACCACTGTCTTTAACACCTGCCATGCGTTTTAGCATAGATTCTACTAAATCTCCTAAAGTACCAAACACAGCAACAATAACCGAAATAGCTATCCAATGTTTTAAAGCTAATTGCGGGAATATATGGGCTACCACAAAAGATAAAGCAATACATAAGGCAATACCGCCAAGTGTACCCTCCCAGGTTTTGTTGGGAGATATTTTTTCATAGAGTTTATGTTTACCGATAAAACTACCTACTAAATAAGCCCCTGTATCATTTATCCAGATAAAGAAAATCATGCCTAGTACTCTTTGTGGTATAAATGCTGGGTCGGTATAGATTTTCATCCCAATTGTCATTGATATTAAAAATACACAAGGGGCGCTAACATACACCAATGCAAGAATTGTAAAAGCAATGTTTTGCAGTGCAGATTCTTTGCGAAACAATTCTATTACAAATAGAAAAAGAAAAGCAGAGGGAATTAAAAATAGAAAAGCTAGAAATATATGTACTGGGATTCCTTTTTCTAAAAAAATAAGATTGCGAAAGTAAATAACACCCAATATCAAAGAAGAATGAAGTATGTATCCAGCTATTTTATGAGGTCTTGCATTTAATTTTTCTGTAATCTTATAAAACTCATAAAGTCCAATAAAACCAACAACTGTAAAAAATGCAATAAAGGAATAATAACTATACCAAACACAACCCAACAACAACGCCACAAATACTAATGCAGTTGTGGCGCGGGTGTAAAATGTCTTAACATGAAAAGCCATTAATTAAGCTTCAGTAGGAGTGCTATTTAATGCTTGTGCCACTTCTTCTTTATCAAAAGGGCGTTTACCAAAAATAGTCTCCAAATCATCACGGAAGATAACTTCTTTTTCCAGCAGTTTCTCAGCAAGCACGGTAAGTTTAGCTTTATGCTCTTGTAAAAGTTCTTTGGTTTTGATGTAAGCCTTGTCAATCATTTTCTTGATTTCCTCATCAATGGTTTGGGCAGTATGTTCGCTATAAGGCTTACCAAACTGGTATTCCTGTTGTCCGCTGCTATCGTAATAACTTACGTTACCAATCTTATCATTCAAACCATAATACACCACACTTGCAAAAGCCTGCTTGGTAATTTTTTCCAAATCGCTTAATGCACCTGTGCTTACGCGTCCAAACATAATGTCTTCTGCTGCACGTCCACCAAGTGCCGCACACATTTCATCAAAAATCTGATCCATGGTGTTTAGCTGTCTTTCTTCAGGTAAGTACCAAGCTGCACCTAATGAACGACCACGAGGTACAATGGTTACTTTTACCAAAGGAGAGGCATGTTCTAACATCCAGCTAACAGTTGCATGTCCTGCTTCGTGAAACGCAATCACGCGTTTTTCTTGTGGAGTAATAATTTTATTCTTCTTTTCCAAGCCTGCAATAATACGGTCAACCGCATCCAAGAAATCCTGCTTCTCTACAAACTTCTTATCGTTACGGGCAGCAATCAAAGCAGCCTCGTTACAAATGTTAGCAATATCAGCCCCACTAAACCCGGGAGTTTGTTTAGCTAAAAACTCAACATCTAAATCTTTATCCAGTTTTAATGGTTTTAGATGCACTAAGAAGATAGCTTTACGTTCATTCAAATCGGGAAGGTCAACATGTATTTGTCTGTCGAAACGACCTGCACGCATTAAAGCTTTATCCAAAATATCAGCACGGTTGGTTGCCGCTAAAATAATTACCCCGCTATTAGAGCCAAACCCATCCATCTCAGTTAAGAGTTGGTTAAGCGTGTTCTCTCTTTCATCGTTTCCACCAAAGGATGCGTTCTTTCCACGGGCACGACCAATAGCATCAATCTCATCTATAAAAATAATACAAGGCGATTTTTCTTTTGCCTGACGGAACAAATCTCTCACACGGGATGCACCCACACCGACAAACATCTCCACAAAATCTGAACCCGATAAAGAGAAGAAAGGAACTTTAGCCTCACCTGCAACAGCTTTTGCCAATAAGGTTTTACCGGTACCCGGAGGACCCACCAACAAAGCACCTTTAGGGATTTTAGCACCTAAATCGGTATATTTTTTTGGAGTCTTTAAGAAATCAACAATCTCTTTTATCTCCACTTTTGCTTCTTCCAAACCGGCTACATCGGCAAACGTAATGTTTACGTTAATATCTTTATCAAACAACACCGCTTTGCTTCTACCAATGTTGAAGATTTGTCCGCCTGCACCACCTGCACCGCCATTCATGCGGCGCATAATAAACATCCACACAATAATCATCAGCAACAAAGGCCAAATCCAGCTGAGGTATTCGCCCCATTCGGTACGGTCTTCGCGGGTTGGGTTAACAATTTTATCTTCTGCAATACCTGCTTTCTCTTGCACCTGACGCACTCTTTCCAAAAAGAATTTCACATCGGGAATAGACACCACAAACTGCGAACCCTGGATAGACTTAGGGTTTGTGAAGATAGGTTTGTTGTTTTGGTAATACCTGAAAAGTGCTAAACTATCAGGAACTACACGTATCTCGGCATTCTTTTCGTTTACAATGGTAATAGAAACCACATCACCTTTAGCCAGCATGTTTTGCTCGAAAAAGGTTTCGTTTACTTTACGTGCACCACCACCAAATGCTGCCCCATCATAGTAGGTAATTGCAATCAGGATAACGATAATAATGGCGTATATCCAGTAGAAATTAAACCCACCGCCGCCACCTTTGCCCGAAGGCGCAGCCGTTTTCTTTAAACGCTGGCGCATCTTCTCAAACTGGTCTTTTAAATCATCGTTTTTTTGAGGAGGAACCGGCTGAGGTTTGCCAACAGGTTTTTCTGCCAATTTCTCCGTAGGTTCAACTGTTTTAGGTTCTTCTTGAATGTTTTCGCTCATGGTGTTATATCAATATTTTATTTAAAGTCTGGTTATTTCAGCATCTGCCCACAATTCTTCTAATCGGTAAAAATCACGCGTTTGTTGCTGAAACACATGCACCATGATGTTTACATAATCCAATAAAATCCACTCCGAGTTTTCCCATCCTTCGGTATGAAAAGGACGTTCGTTCAATTGTTTTTTAACCGTTTCTTCAACCGAAGCTGCAATCGAATCTACATGTGTAGAAGACTCAGCATCAGCAATCACAAAATAATCGAAAGAACGGTTAGGTATATTACCCAAATCTAAAACAGCAATGTTTTTTGCTTTTCTTTCTTCCAAACCATCTATAATGCTAATCAACAAAGGATTGGTATGCTTTGCTTTCGGCTCGGCTTTTGATACCGTTTTCTTTACCGTTGGTTTTTTAGCAGTAGCTTTTTTAACGACAACCTTTTTAACAGTAGCTTTTTTGGCTGAAGACTTTTTAACTGCGGTTTTTTTAGCGGAAGATTTTTTGGTAGCTTTTTTTACAGCGGCTTTCTTGGTGGTTTTTACCATATAATTGTTTAATAAATCACTTTATTTTTACCCAAAGGCACATCATGCAAAGATAACATTATTTTTGCCGATGGTATGGATACGCTTTTTGTGGGGCAGAACATTATTAATTTAGACGAAATAGAGTCTACCAATACTTATGCCACTAATTTACTGAAAGAAATTCCGGTAGCCGATGGCACCCTTATTTTTACCAACAAACAAACCAAAGGGCGCGGACAGGTAGGTAACACCTGGCAGGCTGAAAGCGGCAAAAACCTTACCTTTTCACTAGTTTTGCACCCGGGCTTTTTACCTGCCGATAAGCAATTTTACCTCAGCAAAATAACCTCACTGGCTGTTTTTGGTTTGCTGACAGAGTTTTTAGATAGCAGCCTTTATGACATAAAAATTAAATGGCCTAATGACATTTTGGTTAATAAACAAAAGATTGCAGGTATACTAATAGAGAATATTTTAAGAACCAATTACCTTCAAAGCTCTGTAATTGGTGTAGGTATCAATATCAACCAGCTGAACTTTGTGGGCATTACCAAACAAGCTACTTCATTAGCCGCTTTACTTCATAAAGAGTTTGCTTTAAAAGAACTGCTGCATCTGTTTTGCAAACATTTTGAGGTGCTTTACCTAACCCTAAAGCAAGGCAACTTTACTAAAATTAATCAGGCTTATTTACAACACCTTTACAGGTTTAACGAGTGGGCAAATTACCATGCAAGTAACGAAACTTTTAATGCAAAAATTACCCGCATAGAAGAAAACGGCTTACTTGTGCTAAGCAACCAGCAAAACAAAATGCTTGCGTTTAACTTTAAAGAGGTGGCTTTTGTAGATTAGTACCATCCACAAAATAGCTCTATTAACAAATTGATGTTTAAAAAGAAGGACTACTTAAAATTTGTAACACGCTAAATTATTTTAGCTTTGCGTTGTGGAATTGAACTATAAAATAAAAAACCTATCAGAGCTTTTTACTAAGAAAAGTATTGGCGGAGAAGCTAGTATCAACGATTTGCGCGAGAAAGAGTTTTCAGGTATCCCATTGTCTAAAGATGAAAAACGTGCTTTGCACAACTACGATAATTACCGCATTAATTTATTGAATGCACAAGAGGATGAAAGTTTGTTTCATACCACCTACCGTCAGCTACAGGTAATTGCTAACCTTGGCGATTGGAAAGAGTTTCTAAAATCTGATTACGAGAGTAATTAAATCCGAACTGTATTGTACCCAGACTGTATACAAATTATATTGTACAACATACATCTAATTAAAACTGAAAATAAATAAAGGGTTGCATATCGGCACTCATTGCCTGATATAATAAAAAAACTGCCACCACAACTCCCACACCCATTACCGGAATAGGGCTATTACTAAAGATGGTTCGGTAACCTGTTTTAAATCTTTCGGGTAACCAGTGGATGAGATAACCCGTTAGCACAACCAGCAACACAGTTCGGTAAGACACTAATACAGGCAATAATAAATCAAATCCCAAATGGTTTTGTATCCTGTCGAATATATTAGTTACGGTTTCTAAATCATCACTGCGGAACCATATACGCGTAAAGCTTATAAATACCAGTGTTAGTAATACATATAGGGCTTTTACAAAGATGTGAGTTGAATCTTTGAAGGGAGAAATCCTTAGCCATAGTTTGTGCAGTACTAATCCTAATCCGTTTAAACCGCCCCAAATCATAAACATCCAACTGCTGCCATGCCACAAACCGCCCAGCAACATAGTAATCATTAAATTGATATTGGTGTTTAATGTCTTTTTAAATCCCGCAAAGAAATACATGAGTACGCCAAACAACAATGCCAAACCCGGTAGCAAAAGAAACAACCAAACCTTACCGCTAAGCAAAATAAACACACTGCACAAAATTAAAATGCAGATATAAGAACCGACAGTGCCTTTGCGGTTTCCGCCAAGCGGTATGTATAAATATCCTTTAAGCCAACTGGATAGTGAGATGTGCCAGCGTTGCCAAAACTCGCTGGTGCTTTGTGCTTTGTATGGCGATTTAAAGTTTGTCTTTAACCTAAAACCTAACAATAGCGCAACCCCAATAGCAATATCAGTATAGCCGGAGAAATCGGCATAGATTTGCAGAGAGTAACCAAATACTCCTAAGATAACTTCTATGCCACTATAGTAGTTGGGGTTCTCGAAGATGCGGTCTACAAAGTTTACACCTATATAATCTGCCATTACTTTTTTTGCGAGTCCGTTTAATATCCAAAATACTGCTAATCCGAACTCAGTTTTTAAAAGTGTATACGGTTGATGTATCTGATATAAAAACTCATGTGCCTTTACAATAGGGCCAGCTACCAAGTGTGGAAAGAAGCATACAAAAAAACCATACTCAAAAATATTCTTTACGGGTTGTACTTTCTCTCGGTACAAATCAATGATGTAAGACAATGATTGAAACGTGAAAAAGGAAATACCTACCGGAAGAATTAATTTATCTACACTAAAACCGGTACTGAAAAACGAATTGCTGAAATGCGAGAAGTGGTTAAAGAATATATAATGTGTCCCAAACAATTGATTGGAACTCTCGGTAAAAAAATAGGCATACTTAAAGTAACCTAGCAAAAAAAGATTGATGCAAACACTACAAGTAACAAATATCCTTTTTGCGTAATTCCTTTTAGCTCTGTATATAAGCCAACCCCAGCAATAGTCGCTGCAAATGGTAAAGAGTAATAGCACAATAAAAACACCGCTTGTTTTGTAGTAGAAAAACAAACTCACTAAAAACAAATACACGGTGCGCGCTTTACTGAACTTATATAAGAACGAATAGAAAAAGAGAACTACGGCAAAGAATAGCCAAAAGAACAACTGGGTAAACAACAAGGGCTTATCCTGCTGGTAGGCGATAATGGTTTGTAGTATGTTTTGAAAAAATTCGTTCAAAATAAAAGCGTACTAAAAATAGTACGCTTTTATCAATTGACATTAATCTCTTTAAATAATTTTCAGGCTATATGTGTTTATTAAATCAGGTTAGTATTCCATACAAATCAAAATCGGTGGCTTCATTAATCTTTACATCAACAAAGCTTCCTATAGATAAATAGGTGTTATCGTCTGCTTTTATAAGCACTTCATTGTCCACATCTGCACTGTCAAACTCCGTTCGCCCTATAAAGTACTCGCCTTCTTTGCGGTCTATAATCGTTTTAAATACTTTATTAATCTTTTGCTGATTTAATTCTAAAGAAATTTCCTGTTGCACTTTCATCACCGCATCCGCACGTTGCTTTTTTACTTTAGCAGATACATCATCTTTTAAAAGATGCGCATGTGTATTTTCTTCGTGGGAGTATGTGAAGATGCCTAACCTGTCGAAACAGGTATTAGTAATCCACTCCAGCATCTCTTCATGGTCTTTTTCAGTCTCTCCCGGATAACCTGCAATTAAAGTAGTACGCAATGCAATACCCGGTACTTTATCACGAATTTGATTTACAATATCAATAGTTTTTTGTTTGGTAATTCCTCTGCGCATGCTCTTCAGCATATTATCACTGATGTGTTGCAAAGGCATATCCAGATAATTACAAATGTTCTTTTTACGGTTCATTACATCAAACACCTCCATAGGAAATCCGCTAGGAAAAGCGTAATGCAAACGAATCCACTCGATGCCTTCTACGTCACTTAGTTTATCTAACAAGTTGGCAAGTTCACGTTTCTTATATATATCCAAACCATAATAGGTAAGGTCTTGGGCAATAAGCAATAACTCTTTAGTGCCTTTAGCAGCTAATGTTTCGGTACGTTTTACCAAATCTTCTATGGGTACAGAAACGTGACCACCACGCATAAGTGGGATAGCACAGAAAGAACAAGGTCTGTCGCAACCCTCAGAGATTTTTAAGTACGCATAATGAGAAGGTGTGGTAAGCAAACGTTCGCCAACCAACTCATGCTTGTAATCTGCTTTTAATGTTTTTAAAAGTTTGGGTAAATCTCTTGTGCCGAAATACGCATCTACATCGGGGATTTCCTTTTCCAAATCACCTTTGTAGCGCTCGCTTAAGCAACCGGTAACATAAACCTTCTCCACATGCCCTGTTTTTTTTGCATCCACATATTGTAAAATAGTATCTATGCTTTCCTGTTTGGCATTATCTACAAAACCACAGGTATTAATAATTACAATTTGATGGTCGTTGTCTTCGCCCTCATGTTCTACGTCAAATTTATTGGCACGTAATTGCCCCATTAAAACCTCGCTGTCAACAATGTTTTTGCTGCAACCAAGAGTTACCACATTTACTTTATTTTTCTTTAGCGATTTGGTTTTCATCTTTTCTTACTTGCTCTGCAAACTCTTATTGTATTCAACAATATTCTCATGTATATAATCTAACACTTCTTCTTTACCTGTCTTCTTTTCAGCAGAGGTTATAAAATAGCCGGGCATAAACTCCCAGGTAAGCAGCATTTGTTTTTCGAAATGAGCCATGTTCTTTTGTAACTCGGTCTTAGATAGTTTATCTATTTTAGTAAAGATAATGCAAAAGGGTATTTCGTTTTCTGCCAGCCACTGCATAAACTGCGCATCAATGGCTTGCAATGGCAAACGTGAATCAATTAATACAAACAGGCAAACCAAATTCTTTCTTTCGAGGATATAGAAGGAAATGAACTTTTCAAACTCTATTCGGTCTGTCTTTGAAACTTTAGCGTAACCATAACCAGGCAAGTCAACAATGTACCAGGCATTATTAATCAGGAAGTGGTTAATGAGTCTTGTTTTGCCAGGTTTAACAGACGTATGCGCAATCTTCTTACTGCACAGCATATTTATAAGCGAAGATTTACCAACGTTACTTCTTCCTATAAAAGCAAATTCGGGGAAATGTGTTTTAGGGCAGCCATCTACATTGGTGCTGCTTATGGCAAAATCTGCCGTATTAACCTGCATGATTTCTGCTCTCCAATTCTTTCTTGTACGAATCTACGTGTCTCTGTTTTTTAGACTCATAGATATCATTAATACAAACCATAATACCCGTTTCTTCTACACCGCCAAAGTCTTTATTAATAGCTGTTCCAAAGGTTTTCATGGTAGGAGAGAGGTTCATATAAGCATTCACCAAAGGCGGGATATGTTCTCCCAGTTCGCGCACGTGTTTATTTAAAATCAAATGCCCTTCCTTATAGGGAAGGCCTTCTATACTCTTTATAAAGGCGGCTACTTTTGCGCTTCTTTTGTTTGGAGTAACTACTCTTTTTACAAAAGCAGTTACTCTTCGGCCTTTTACAGACCGAATAGGCTTTACCATCTTTTCTTTATCCGGAAAATAATACTTCATAAAGGCAAGTAGCATATCACGCGCTTCTTTATTATAGTGCGTGTACATGGTTACCTTGCCAAAGAAATAACTACAATCGGGGTTGTCAACTATAATAGCACCCAAGCCATCCCATAGGTTATCTAAAGAAAACAATCCTTTACGGAATTGTTCTCCGGGTTGGTAGCTGGGTTGCACAAAAGAACGCCCAAGCTCTATGGTCTTGTCTAAATACTTATCATAAAAGGTTGATGAAAACTTAAACAACTCGGTAGTGGCTAAATCTATTTGTCCGTTTTTATAACCTGCCTCTCTGCATTTAATATAACGATAAGCACCAACAATTTCTTTATGCTCGGGGTTCCAAACTAATAGTTGTTTGTAGGGATGTGAAGAAACATCGTACTCATCTATATCCAAACTTTTGCCGGTGCCACCACCTGCGTAACGAAAGGTAAGCTCGCGCAAGCGACCAATCTCCATCATAGTGTAAGGCGAATCGTGGTGGGTAATTACATAAATCTCGTTATTACCGTTGTTGGTTTTGCGTACAAATCGTTCGGGGGTAAGTTCATTTAAGATAAACTTACGACTTACTTTATCTATAATAGGTTGCATCAACATAATTCTGCGAGGCTATATTCTACAAATTTATATTAATAAATTGATTTACTATTCTTTCTCGCAGATTACGCAGATATTCGCAGAGAGCATAAATTAAATCAGCGTTCATCGGCGAAATCAGCGTGAACCGGCTGTTATTGTTTATCCCCATACTCCATTAAATAGGCTTTAATAAAATCTTCCAAATCGCCATCCATTACGCCCTGCACATCACTGGTTTC
>CAJCJB010000208.1 GCA_903970545.1 Candidatus Saccharimonadota bacterium
CAGGTTTCTGTAAGTAAGACGTTTACATTTTTAACAATTGCGGTGCTGTTTTAACAGTTATGATGTCTGCTTCAACCGAAACGATAACTTCTTCAACCCAAACGATGATTTCTTTAACCCAAATGATGATTTCTTCAACCCAAACGATAACTTCTTCAACCCAAATGATGATTTCTTTAACTCAAATGATGATTTCTTTAACCCAAACGATAACTTCTTGAACCCAAATGATAATTTCTTCAACCCAAACGATGATTTCTTGAACCCAAACGATGATTTCTTGAACCCAAATGATGATTTCTTACCCTTATATAACTCATTACTCATAATTTCTAACTTAACCTTATATTTGCCGCCCAAATCTAAAAGTCAACAATTCAATAAATCAACAAATGAACAAAGGTCCTGTTTCAAAGTTTATAGAACATCATTACCGTCACTTTAATGCCGCTGCCCTTATGGATGCCGCTAAAGGCTACGAAACCCATCTTGCCGAAGGCGGTAAAATGATGGTTACCCTTGCCGGTGCTATGAGTACAGCCGAGTTAGGCATATCGCTTGCCGAAATGATTCGTAAAGATAAAATTGCCATCATATCCTGCACAGGCGCTAACTTAGAAGAAGATGTAATGAATTTGGTTGCGCACAGCCACTACAAACGTGTACCTAACTACCGCGACCTTACCCCAAAAGATGAGTGGGATTTATTGGAAAACCATTATAATCGTGTTACCGACACTTGTATTCCTGAGGAAGAGGCTTTCCGTCGTTTACAAAAGCACTTGGTACAACAATGGAAGGATGCCGAAGCAAAAGGCGAGCGGTATTTTCCGCATGAGTTTTTATACAAAACCGTATTGAGCGGCGATTTGAAACAATACTACGAAATAGACCCTAAAGACAGTTGGATTATTGCTGCTGCCGAAAAGAACATTCCTATTGTTTGTCCGGGTTGGGAAGACAGCACCACCGGAAACATATTTGCCAGCTATGTAATTAAGAATGAATTGAAAGCAAGCACCGTAAAAAGCGGTATAGAGTATATGGTTTGGCTGGCCGATTGGTATCGTAAGAACAGTGGTGGCAAAGGCGTTGGTTTCTTCCAGATTGGTGGTGGTATTGCCGGCGATTTCCCTATTTGCGTAGTGCCCATGATGTATCAGGATTTAGAGTGGCACGATGTTCCTTTCTGGTCCTACTTCTGTCAGATATCAGATTCTACAACCTCTTATGGTTCTTATTCGGGTGCTGTACCCAACGAAAAAATTACCTGGGGCAAGCTTGATATTAATACCCCTAAGTTTATTGTAGAAAGTGATGCTACCATTGTAGCTCCGCTTATGTTTGCCTGGATATTGGGGTGGTAAATTATTCTCTGTAACACTAGCGACTGACTGCCGAACAAGCCGTTGTTATAAGTAGTTGCCAGCACACCTACAATGTTATGTGTCTACTTATTTGGGATAAACAGGAAAATGAACGGCTAAGAAAACAAAAATTACAAGAAACAAATATGATTTAGGATTTGCAAAATTTAAGGTAATTCCAAAAATAGGATTACGCTTTAATACAAAAGTCCGTTTGTCGTTCGGGTTAAAATAAATAACCCCAAATTTCCAGTTGTTTGGGTCGCGCCACATTTCGTCGTCATGTTGTCTATTGTCCATGTTAAATATTTTTGTCAAACAATATTTATATTCTCAATTAAATTGTCCTACCGTAATTACTTATAACTCCCCGCTATGTTTAGTTTTAAGTATTTATAATTACTTAAAAACACCTTAAGCCAAAACAAATTTAGTAAAATCCCTTAGCATTTGGCAAAGCACCTTATAATTTTTGGCACAAACAGTAATTAAACCGCCACAAACCTTTGTGTTTTTATAAGCAAGTGTATAGTTTTCTTCGTTCATAGAGATGAATTTGTAACAACTCCCACTCGATTTGAGGTGAATTGCAATGAATTGCGCATGAATTGCAATGGATTATGCATCCAATGTAATGGATTATGAATTGATTGCAATAGATTATAGATTCAATGTAATGGATTATAGATTCAATGCAATGCACGATACATTTAGTACAATGAATTATGAATTAACTGCAATGAATTATAGATTTAGTACAATGAATTGTGAATTGATTACATTGAATCGTGATTCATTGCATTGGATTGCAAATTGATTGCAATTCACGATGAATTGATTGCAATGGATGGTGGATTTACTCCAATGAATTATAAATTTAGCTCAATGGATTGTAAATTCATTGCATTGAATTGCAAATTTTGCCCAATGCATGGAAAAAACCTTTAATTGTTGTTAAAATTTAAACAGAAAAAAACTGTATTTATTCCTCCTTTTGCTTAGGTATAAAGGTGTAGTTTACGGTATAAGGGTTATCGCTTGTGTTCTTCAATACTTCCTGTTGATTAGCTTGTTCACCTTCTTTTATTTCCGGCTCATTTTCATTTACTAACCAATAAGGGTTGCTTTCATCCACATCGGCATCATTGTTAATCTCCCAGGAGTAGATAGGACGTTGGATTCCGACCTTTCTGTAAATAACTGCCAATACTATTCCGCTGGCAAAGCCAAACAAATGTCCTTCCCACGATATGTTGCTTTGGTTTTCTATAAAATGAATTGCCTTTTGAAACTCAGTAGGCAACACTCCCCAAATAATAGTTCCGTATAAAAAGGTAATGAGTAGTGAAACCCCAAACAAAGCTTTGTGCTTACGAATGATTCCTGACACGACTAGAAACCCCGACAGCGCGTAAACCAACCCACTGGCACCAATGTGCACATTGTTTGGATTATCACTTTGGGCAAATAACCACACCAGCGTTCCACAAGCAACGTAAGAAATAAAGAAAACCTTAAAGGCAATGTCTTTATAAAAGTAAAACAAACAAGTACCTAATATTAATATCGGGAATGAGTTGGAAACAATATGTCCCATATCGCCATGCAATAATGGCATGGTTAGTATGCCTATTAGACCTTTTAGACTTTGAGGTCTTAATCCGTATTGGTTTAAATGAAGGTTATAAGCACCATCAAAATAAAACACCATCCACATCAATAGCAGAAAAAACATAGGGAATAATGCGCTTTGTATAACGGTATGTTTTTTATTCATCAAAAGGTATTAACAAATAGCGTGCTACTTTATAAAAACTGACAAAATTCAATCCAAAAGTATTTTAACGATAGCTAAAGGTACGACTAAAGTTAAGAATTGCTTTTTTTTGGTCTGATATTTGCTAGGGTGGTATCGTATGTTAAATTTGCAAAGCCTTAAACCATTAATTGTATGAAAAAATTTATAAGCAGTAATTTTTTTAAATTTGTTTTGTCGGTTGCCATTGCTGCGGGTATTTATGTCATTACCCCGCATTGTTTCAGCAAAACTACGCTGGCAATTATACTGGGCATATTGCTGGTACTTATAAATGCTTCAGGATTTATTGGCAAGTTTGGTATAGTTACACACATTGCAAGAGTTTTGGTAGGTGGTTTATTCATCTTCTCGGGCTTTATTAAGTCTAACGATGCTGTTGGTTTCTCTTATAAGCTGGAAGAATACTTTGAAGTTTTTAAAGGTGATACCGGTTTAGCTCTCTTCGATTGGATGGCTCATATCTCGTTGCCACTTGCCATCATCATCTGCGTAAGCGAGGTAGCACTTGGCTTTTTATTGTTGATTGGTTTTAAAAGAGATCTTACCCTATGGTTGCTCTTGGCTCAAATTGTGTTCTTTACCTTCCTTACTTTTTATTCGGCTTGCTATAATAAGGTTACACATTGCGGTTGCTTTGGCGATGCCATTAAACTTACTCCCTGGGAGAGTTTCTGGAAAGACATTACCTTGCTCATTCTCATCACGCTCCTCTTTTCAGGAAAGAATAACATCAATCCTTTGTTCAATCCATTAATCAGCAACAGCCTTACCATTATTGCTATTGTGGCCTCTATTTGGTTTCCTATACATTGCTACCGTCATTTACCTATGATTGATTTTAGAGCCTACGAACCCGGCTTAAGTATTTGCGAGGGCAGAAAGCCCGGACCTAATTACAAGCCCGCCGTGTACGAATCGCACTTTATGTATAAAAATATTCAGAAAGGAGATACCGTTGAGTTTACCAATAAGAACTACCCATGGGCAGATACCCTGCACTGGAAGTTTCACCGTGCATTACCTTCGGTGGTGATTAGTCCGGAAGTAGATGCCGCAAAAATTCCTGACTTTACCATTAACGATTTAGATGGGAATAATGTTACCGATACCATCCTGCATAATAAAGACTACAACTTCTTTTTGGTTTGTTATGATTTGAGTAAGACCGCTCAGGATGCCGAACTGATGGCTAAAATAAACGACTTCTATACCCTTTGCGATAAAAATAAAATTAAGTTTATTGCTTTAACGGCATCAGGTGCCGAACAGATAGATGCCTTTAAACATAAGTTTAATGCCCTGTATGATTTTTATAACATGGATGGCATTGTGCTAAAAACCATGATACGTGCCAACCCGGGACTTATGCTGATGCGTGATTGTAAAGTGATTAAAAACTGGCATCACAACGATTGGCCTGTATTTACGGATGTGAAGAATAACTTTATGAAATAGCTCAGTTTCCAAATTTGAAAACTAATACGACAACAGAGCTATTCGAAATGACAATTTAAAAACATAATAACAACATTTCAATTAGATTTAGCTGATGAAAAAAGTAGAGATATTAAATACCCTGCAAATAGAACAAAAGCTAAACCGATTGGCTTACGAAATATACGAGCATACCGTAGATGAAAAAGAAATTATGCTGGCGGCTATTGATGGCAATGGTTATTTGGTGGCAAAGAAATTACACGATGTATTAAAGAAAGTAGCCAACTATAAAATTACTCTGGGTAAAATTAGCTTAGATAAAAAGAATCCTTTGGCTAAAAAGCCTGTTACTGATTTTACAGATAAGGATTACAAAAATAAAACGGTTATACTGGTTGATGATGTATTGAACAGTGGTAAAACACTTATTTATGCCGTGCAATTATTCTTAAACCAACCTATAAAGAAACTGCATACCGTAGTATTGGTAGATAGAAGCCATACCCAATACCCCGTAAAAGCAGATTTTGTAGGCCTCTCCCTCTCTACCACCCTACAGGAGCATATCATCGCCGACTTTTCTGTGAAAGAAAAAGAAACTGTTTATTTAGAGTAAAAATAATTTAGTTTTGCTCATTAAATAAATAATCGCATGACTGCAAGTGCATCTGCTATAAAACTTTCTTCCGATGATAAGCGGGCTCTTTGGTTAACAGGGGCTGTTTTTTTATGTTATGTGGCTTATTCTTTTCTTTCAACCGGTTTTTACCAGCACGATGAGATTGGACATTACTTTAACATGCGCGAGTTCTGGAAAAACCCCAATGTAATTTTAGGTAACTCGCCCAAAACAGGTTACAAACTTATTTATGTTATCCCTTCTCTTTTAGGCAATAAGTTTCTGGTTTATTTTAATGCTGCCATTACCGCCTTTGCCTGTTTCTTAACATATAAAGTAGCACAACACATAGGCAGTAAGTTTGCCTGGCTTGCATTTTTTATGCTGGCATTGCAACCTTATTGGATACAGCTTTCCTTTCGTAACTATGCTGATACCTTTAGTGGTTTTGTATTATTGGTGGCCTTATATTTTCATTCAGAAAAAAAATATGTGGCATCTTCTTTAATCTTATCCTATGCAGGTATTATCCGTCAGGAGTTCTTATTGCTGTTGCCGTTGTATGGCATTTGGCAGGCACTAAATAAACGCTGGTTGTGTTTTATTTTATTAGGTGTGTTTCCATTACTGAATAACCTTTGGGGCTATATGGCAACCGGAGAGCCTTTGTATTTAATTACCTCCAGCAGCAAAACTGCTGCCAAGTATGCTGATGAATATCCCCGTCAGGGCTTTGATCATTATTTTAAAATGGGGATTACCATTTGGGGTGCTGTGCAATGTTTTTTATTGGTTATGTATCTGATGTTATTTGTTTCAAAGCGAGCAAAGCTGTTTAATGAAACTGATTATGTGAAAGATTATCCACAGCAGACTGATAAACCAAGTTCTGTTTGGTTTGTTTCTATTCCGGTGTTGGTTTACTTTGCCATCCATTGCCTGTTTAATTGGGAGGCTGTAAAAATAGGTGCAGCTACGGGTGGCAACTTACGTTATATGACAGCAGTATCTCCTTTGGTAGCTTTGCTATGCGCTACTGTTTTAGACAGATATAAATATCTTTCTAAAAAAGCGATTGCTTATGGGGTAATGGGTATTTATGTGGTGGTGGTAGCTGCCTTTTTATCTTATACCAATAATAATATCAGGTTGCTGGACGAGCCAAATCAACAAACAGGTGAAGCACCTATCCATGATTATATTCCACTTTTATTCACGCTTGCTTCGGCAGCTTGCCTTATAATGATTTCAAAACAAAAAACATTGGTTACTGCTTTATCAGTAGTTGCTTTATTAGCTGTTCTTGCTTCGGTACGTCCGTTTAAATCAACTCCGGAAGATGTGGCGATGGAAACTATTACAAATTCAATTATAGCGAAAGGTTATACGGATAGAGGGATGCCGGTTTATACCAATCATATTTTGTTTAAGTATTTCTACGATAAAAAGAAACACAACGTATATGATAAACAGATTTATTCGGATAGTCTTTCTCTGCAAACAGCGCCTGTTGGTTCTGTCATCCTTTGGGAAAGTCATTATGGCTATCGCCCTAAACTGAATAAGAACACCGTAACAGCTGATTATTTCCAGAGAAGACCTAACCAATACAACCTTATCATCAGTCGCATTTCTACCGACCAAAGGTTTCAGGCGCTTGTGTTTGAAAAAACAGCACCGTAATGAGTATCGGTTCCTTTAAAAGACCTTTTCTTTATAGTTTATCATTTATAGAAGGTGGTGTGGTAATGAGTACCGAGTTGGCAGGAGCCAAATTATTAGCCCCATACTTCGGAACATCTCTATACGTTTGGGCATGTGTAATGGCTCTAACACTAGGTGGTTTAGCGGGTGGTTACTTTTTGGGAGGGAGATTATCTACAAGGAAAAACCACGAAACCATTTTAATGACAAGCGTTTTATGTGCGGCTATTTATATTGCTTGTTTGCCTATGCTATCATATTTGTTTCTATACCTGGCAAGCAATCTTTCTTTACTTCCATCGGTACTTATCAGTAGTGCTTTTGTTTTGTTTCCTCCTGTGTTTATCATGGGTATGGTATCGCCGCTTATTATTAAATCTATTACAA
>CAJCJB010000209.1 GCA_903970545.1 Candidatus Saccharimonadota bacterium
AAACGATAGATAAGATAAAAAATATGATTAATGCAAAAAAGAAATCAAATACATTGCTTAGTACAGCCGATAAGGGTATAATTAATCTAGGAAAATAAATTTTCTTTATAATGTTTGCATTTGAAACCATACTATTGGCAGCATTCGTTAATCCACCGGAAAAAACAGTCCATAAGATAAACCCGCTAAAAACAAATACTAAGTATGGAATTTGTAGATTATTATTTTTACTTATGTTACTTCCAATAGAAAAATTAAGAATTATGGCCATAGCCAAAGGCTGTATTACTGCCCATACAACACCTAAAAATGTCTGCTTGTATTTAACTTTTATATCTCGCCAAGTAAAGAAATAAAATAACTCTTTATAATCCCAAAGCTCTTTAAAGTTAAAATGAAATTCCTTTTTGGGTACAATTTCCTCTTCCATTGGTTACAAAAAGCGATATTTCATTCAAATTACGAATATACTAATAATTACTTCGCATAACTCGTAGCCCTTGTTTCTCTTATTACGGTAACTTTTACCTGTCCGGGATAAGTCATTTCAGTTTGAATCTTTTGAGAGATTTCAAAAGCTAGTTTTTCGGCGTTTTGGTCAGTTACTTTATCGGAGGCTACCAATACTCTTAACTCTCTTCCGGCTTGTATAGCATATGTTTTCTCTACTCCGGGATAAGATAAAGCAACGGCTTCCAAGTCTTTTAAACGCTTCATGTATTGTTCCTGGATTTCGCGACGGGCACCCGGACGAGCACCACTAATAGCGTCACATATCTGAACAATAGGAGAAAGCATCGTGGTCATTTCAATCTCATCGTGGTGAGCACCAATGGCATTACATATTTCGGGCTTTTCTTTAAACTTTTCTGCCAGTTTCATTCCGTAAATAGCGTGCGGAACTTCTAATTCATCGTCAGCTACTTTACCTATATCATGTAATAAACCTGCACGTTTAGCTGCTTTGGCATCTAAGCCCATTTCGGTGGCCATAACTGCACAAAGGTTTGCTACCTCGCGGCTGTGTTGTAACAGGTTTTGTCCGTAAGACGAACGATATTTCATTTTACCTACGTGGCGCACAAGTTCAGGATGCAAAGCATGTATGCCTAAATCAATACAGGTACGTTTACCTGTTTCAATAATCTCCTCATCTATTTGTTTTTTTACTTTTTCAACTACCTCTTCAATACGTGCCGGATGTATTCGTCCGTCTAAAGCCAACTGTGCCATAGCCAAACGGGAAACTTCACGGCGAATAGGGTCGAAACAGCTAAAAATAATAGCTTCTGGGGTATCATCTACAATAACTTCTACACCGGTAGCTGCTTCAAAAGCACGTATGTTACGACCTTCTCTGCCAATAATTCTACCTTTCATTTCATCACCTTCAATATGGAAAACAGTAACTGAGTTTTCAACTGCCTGCTCTGCCCCTACTCTTTGCAGAGCTTGTATCACAATTTTTTTAGCTTCTTTATTGGCATTAATCTTAGCCTCATCCATAATGTCTTTCACATAACTCATAGCCTCTGTTTTAGCTTCTCCTTTAATGCTTTCTACCAATTGGGCTCTGGCTTCATCAGCACGCATACCCGATACAGCTTCTAATACCTGCACCTGTTTTTGATGCGCTTTTTCAAGTTCTTCCTGCTTTTTGCTCATTATCTCAGATTGCTGAGTTAACTGAGCTTTAAGCTTTTCAGCTTCCTGTTGTTTGCGGTTTGCTTCATCCAGTTTCTTATTAATATCCCCTTCTTTTTGTTTAAGAGAGGTCTCTCTTTTTTGAAGTTCGATGTTTTTATCAGCAACCTGTTTGTCGTGTTGTGTTTTTAACTGAAAGAACTTTTCTTTTGCCTGAAGTATTTTTTCCTGCTTAACAGCCTCATTTTTTACTTCGGCTTCCTTTAAAAGGTTTTCCTTTTCCTGAACGGCACTTTTATTAATTCGTGAGTTAGCTAATAAAAAACCAACAACCAGTCCGCCTACTAAGGCTACTGATATGGCAATAATCGCTATAATGATATCCATATATATTTAGTTTGTGGCTACAAACTAAACCAAGAGGAGTATGAAGATTGTTATAGTTGAACCTTTTTAGCGTGGTTTTCTACCATGCTGTTAAGTTCATCTAAAAGCGTTTGTAAGCGGTGAATCTCTGAGGCTTGCTGTTGTTTAGTTTTTAACAGTTCGGTTACCATTTGCAGGCTAACCATGGCAAGTACGTCGCGTTTGTCTTTAACGGGATAGTTTTTTTCAAATTCAGAAATATGTTCATTAATAAACGAAGATGCCTGCTCAACCACATCGTGGTCTGCTGCATTTACCTTAAGCTGGAAACTTATTCCTGCTATGGTTATGGTTACCGAAGTATCACTCATCATCTATTTATTTTTTTATTCGCTTAACAACGCTATACATCTTTCAATTTCACCAATCAGTTCATCTATAGCCTGTTTTGCTGCGGTTTTATCTTTTACCTGCAGTATTAATGTTTGCGCTAATCTAATATTTTTATTGGACTGCTCCAAATCAGAAATAGCATTTTTTTGGTTTTCAACTACTTGCGTAAGGTTAGTTAATGTTTCCGTAGCCTCTTTTAAACCGTTTTCTGTGCTTTCATACAGGGTTTCAAAAGTGTGTTTCTGCTCATTTAACAAATTAACCTGACTCAATAATTTATCAATAAAGGCATCATCATCCGATGTTGTTTCTGATTTACTATTTAACAATTCCTCTTTTTCAGAAACAATTTGGGTTAGTTCTGCCAATTGCTCGCTTAACTTTTGCTTCTCTTCGGTTTCATTCGTAATGCTTTCTTGTAAAGATGTTATTTGTCTTTGTAATGCGTTTATTTCCGATTGAAGCAATACCACTTTCTCATCACGTTGTTGTGCTGTAATTTCCAATTCATGTTTAACGGCTTGTAACTCTGCTAATAAATGCTCTTTCTCTACCCCACTGTCCTCTATAACAAATCCTGCTTCGGGTGTGTTTTCTGCCTGACTGAGTTGTAGTTCAAGAAATTGTTGGTTTAATAAAACCAAATCAGCTTGCAAAGTTGCATTATCCATTACTAGTTGCTCTTGTTGTTGTTGCCAGCCTGCTGCAATTTCTTCTGTCTCGGCTTTTAAAGCGCTTATGGTAAGATGGTGTTTTTCTATCTCCACATTTTGAGTAGCTACCAACATCTTCAACGTACGTTCTGAATTGGTTACCAAATCAAGTTTCTCAGTCAGGCGCTCAAACTCAATCATCTTCTCTTCAAACAAAGGCAGTTGACCTAATTTTTGTTCAGCATCTGCTTTAGCGGCTACATCGCTTTTAAGGCTTTCTATTTCGGTGTTCTGTTTATCTATATGATAAATAAGCTCACGTATTTTGGCAGCATACTCATCGTTTTGCACACTTAACTTAATAAGCTCTTCATTTTCTTTGGTTGCTCTTTGTGTATCTTCTTCTTTTGAAGATAGTTTTTTATTAAGCCCTTCAACTTGTGTTTTTAAAACTAGTATTTCATCATCTTTTTGTTGAAGGATAGATTTCTTCTTTTCTACCAAAGAGGTAAGACTGTTTATTTCCAGTTCTTTTTGAGAGATAATATCCTTTTGGATTTTAACTCCTTCTGTGTTTAGGAACAGGTTGCGGCGTGCATCCTGTATAGTAGTGCGGTTAGATAAATCTTCGGTAAGAAGCTTTTCTAATTTTTGTTTTAAACCAACGTACTCCATATTAAACAGTTTTAATGGTTGCTAAATTATATCCTGAAAAGACTTTTTTGCCATTTAGTTATTTTTGTTTTAAACACAATATAGTTAATAGGGAATAGTTAATTGTTATTAGGTAGCTACCTATTAGCTATTTCTCCTTTCTTTTTCCTTGACGAAAAAGAAACAGGGCAAAGATGCAAAGGCATCTTTGAGCCAGTATGTGCGGCAGGTATTCAAGACCAAACGATCTGCAACGCACCAGCTAAACTGCTCCGCGTTTGGTCTGGCTGCCCGCTGTTTCAAATAGAGATTAATCTAAACCTTTAGATTCGCTGAGTGCGGATTTAATTCTTAATTTTGAATTCTTAATTCTGAATTAACTATATGCTGCAATCCATGACGGGCTACGGAAAAGCCTCGGTAGATTTTGAAGACAAAACCATTACCATAGAAATACGCTCGCTTAACAGCAAAGGACTGGATGCCTCTTTGCGGATGCCAAGCATATACCGTGAGAAAGAGATTGAACTGCGCAACGAACTTGCCAAATTGTTTGAACGCGGCAAGGTAGATGTATCGGTTAATGTGGAATACCGCAGCGAGCAACCCTCTACCCAAATAAACGAGGTACTTGCACAAGCATACTACAAACAACTGAAAGAGCTTGCCGACAAAGTAAACGAACCCAAAGCTAACATACTGGAGATGGTGATGCGCATGCCCGACGTAACCAAACATACCACAGGCACCCTTAGCGAAAAGGAATACGCACAGTTTTTAGACACCTTTAAAAAAGCAGCCGAAGGCACTATTAGCTTTAGGAAAACAGAAGGCAAGGCATTAGTAACCGAGTTTAACAAAAGAACAGGCTTGCTGCTTGCATACTTAGATAAGATTGAAACCAGCGACCCGCTTAGAATAGAAAAGATAAGAACCCGCATACAAAAAAACGTAGCCGAGTTTGTGGCGGCAGAAAACATTGATAAGAACCGCCTTGAACAGGAGCTTATTTATTATTTGGAGAAGATAGACGTAACCGAAGAGAAAACACGCCTGCGCACGCACATAAAACACTTTATGGATACCGCCCAGGAAGCTGCCGGCGGACGCAAACTAAACTTTATTGCCCAGGAAATGGGGCGCGAAGTAAACACCATAGGCTCTAAAGCCAACGATGCCGATATACAACAACTGGTGGTGCTGATGAAAGACGAGATAGAAAAAATTAAGGAGCAGACGCTGAATGTGCTTTAAGATTGGCAAAAAAATAATTAATTGCCTATGTTAGATAAAATCAAATTAGTAGGTAGCTTACTTATACCTTATTTATTTGTTTGTGCCACTTGTTGGCATATATCATATTGGTCAACTTTTCATATTAACCCATTTGAGTTTATAGGTATTTCAGATATTATTATAAGTTTTGCTTACCCTTTTGTATATACTTCATTAGTTATATTAATAACATCTATATTAAATAATATTTTATTTCTTCAGTTTGTTAAAGAAGATAAGGTAGAATCAGTATTAGATTTTGTAACAGAGATTAAAGTATTTAAAAACACATTTATAAAAGGATTTTTAAAAGCAATCTTATACATATTCATAGGATTTTATTTACTTTCTGTTTTCGTATTGACTATATTTATAAAGGATGAAAATAAAGTAACTATTCTACCAATTATGTATTTTTTTATTTTTTGGGTTTTATTTGTACGCACATCATTTTATAAATATTCTGAAAGCCGTTTTAAACAGTATGGATTTACAAATCTTTTCATCTTTTTATTATTAATTCCTGTGTTTTCTATTTCACATTCTAAAACATTGGCTCTTGAAATTAAAAACAATAAGGAATATACATACACCACTTTAAAGGAGGGTAATGATAGCACTAAAACAAATTATAAGATACTTGGCAAATTAGGAGATTATATATTTTTGTCTACTTTAGATAATAAAGAAACCCAAATTGTTAAACTAGATAAAGCTGAGAGCTTTAAAGTCTATTACTTCAAAGGGGTTAACTAAGCTTTCGCCCCCACTCCACCATACACCTCCCTGTTTTTCCAAGCCATCTTAGCATTTTTGGCATACATAGTGGCTATTTATCAATTAACAAGAGTAACTTCTTAATTAACGAGCATTAATTTGCAATTAACAACAGTTAATTTACAAATAGCAAGTATTAATTTGCAATTAACAAGCGTTAATTTACAAATAGCAAGCATTAATTAGCAAGTAACAAGTATTAATTTACAATTAGCAAGCGTTAATTCACAAATAGCAAGTATTTCTTCTCAATTAGCAAGCATTAACTCACAAGTAGCAACTGTTTCTTCTCAATTAGCAAGCGTTAATTCACAAATAGCAAGAGATTCTTTACAAATAAGAACTGTTTCTTGCAAAAACACTAAAGTAAATTACAAAACCCCGGATAAAACCAAAGCAGTAGCTATAACTGCTGCCGAAATACCTATTGCCAACACCCACTGCCCCGGTTTAAAACCCCGGTTTGGGTCAATACGCCTTAGCATTTGGGCATCCTGCGCATTATAAACCGAGAAACCGGTATAAATCAAGGTGTTTGCATCGGCTTTTTCTATGGCTGTTTTAATTTCATCCGGGCTTGCCACTTTAATATTACTGCGCTTTATTTTTGTTTTTCGGGCTATAAACCTGATAAGCTTGCTTTGCTGCCTGTGTATGTCTTTATCATCCTCGGGCAGGTTTATCATATAATCTTCCAACTCATTAGCCGAAACCAGCAGGGTTTTGCCTGCATATGCTTTCAAACTATGCCTAAAATTCACTTTCATCAGCTTTTTCCGGCTAAAAGAATTTTCATACGCTATGAGGTCTTTCATCAAAAGCAGTTCGGCATTCAGGTTTTTTATCATCAGGCCAAACAAATAACCACAGGGCAACTCAACGAGGGTATGATTCTGGGTTTTAAGGGGGAGTTTAAATTCCACATAAGGTTCATCAT
>CAJCJB010000210.1 GCA_903970545.1 Candidatus Saccharimonadota bacterium
ATTTTTTCTACTATGCTGTGCGATACAATATCATTATCAATATCCAGCTCGGCATCGCGGGTAAGTTTGATGTTATAGGCATCCATGGCATTTAAACCCAACACGGAGAATATTTCATCCACACAAAAACGGATGACATCATCTAATAGAATAATGTAATTCTTATCTTCTTCTTTAGGCAACACAAAAAAGCGCGACATACTTTTGGTAGGTACCTCAACTAAAGCGTACGTAAGTTTTTTTGTAAGCTTGTTTTGCAAGCGGATAAACAAATAACTTGATTTATCGCGCAGAGAAGGAAAAGGTTTTGCCTCATCCAACAAAATAGGGAACAGATTTGATATTACTTTTTCGTGAAAATAGGCCCTAACCAGTTTTTGCTGCTCGTTATTTATAGTTTTCTCATTCAGTATAAATATTTTTTCGCGTTTCAATTCTTTCAGAAGAATTTGATATATCTCTTCGAAACGCATTTGCTGATCGAGCACACGCTTTAGAATAATATCCAGTAAATCATTGGGGTGTGCACCTATTAATGGTATGGCACGTTTGCCTAAAGGCAACATACGTTTAACTGTGGCTACACGTACACGGTAAAACTCATCACGGTTATTAGAAAATATAGCCAGAAATTTTATACGCTCTAGCAAGGGGGTGCTTGCATCGGCAGCTTCTTGCAAAACCCTTTCGTTAAAAGACAACCAGGCTATTTCTCTGTTTATGTAGGGCAACCTCTTTTCAGCCATTATATCAACTACTTTATTACGCACAAAATTATAATTATAATTTGTAACGTTCAATTTAAAAGATTGCTCTCTTTGGCACCAAATAATCCTTGCAAATGCTTTTGTTTTGTACTTTTGAACAAATATATTTCAATCATGGAAAACAATAATCCCGAAAATCAACTCAATATAGAGCTTAGCGAGGAAATTGCCGAAGGTATTTACAGCAATCTGGCAATCATTACCCACTCACCATCAGAGTTTATAATAGACTTTATAAAGATAATGCCCGGTGTGCCTAAAGCGCGCGTAAAAAGCCGCATACTGCTAACCCCCCAGCACGCCAAACGCCTGATGATGGCCCTAAGCGAGAATGTGATGAAGTACGAGCAACTGCATGGCAAAATAAAAGAAGCCGAAATTAATGCCTTGCCGTTAAATTTTGGCGCTCCTAAGGGGCAAGCCTAACAAGGGGTTATGGCTAAAAGGTACTCGGTATCTATTGTAAGTTATACCAACACTCTACCCCTGCGCTATGGTATAAACAAAAGCGCGGTGCTTAATGAGATGCACTTGCAGCTGGATATGCCGGCAGTTTGTGCGCAAAAATTAATTGATAACAAGGTTGATATTGGCTTAATTCCCGTGGCGGTAATTCCGTTATTGAAAGAGCATTACATCATCAGCAACTATTGCATTGGCAGTAATGATAAGGTTGATACGGTTAAGCTGTACAGCCATGTTCCGCTGCAAGAAATAGCAACGGTTTATTTAGATTATCAATCCCGTACATCAGTCATGCTGGCAAAGATGCTATGTAAACATTACTGGAAGATACAGCCTGTATTTATAAATGCACAAGCTGGATTTGAAAACACTATTACAGGAAAAGATGCTGCAGTTGTTATTGGCGACAGGTGTTTTGCATTGAATGGTACCTTTCCTTACGAATATGATTTGGCTTTTGAGTGGAAGAAATACACTAAACTTCCTTTTGTTTTTGCGGCTTGGGTAAGCAATAAAAAGATTGATGAGGATTTTATTTCCAAGCTTGAAAGCACTTTGCAATATGGTATTGAGCATATACAAGATGCTATCAATGAATCAGATATTGCCGATAAAGCAATGATAGAAACTTATCTTACCCAGCGAATAAATTATGATTTGGATGAGGGAAAGAAACAATCTTTGCATGTATTCTTAGACTTAATTAAGCAAAATAACTATTGACGAAAGGTTTAGCTTATAAACTGATTTTATTGTTTGCAGCATTTGTTTGTTGCCTGTATGTATTGCAATTGTTCTTTGATTTTGGTTTAAAACATAACCTCAACATTAAATCAAGTTATGTTGCCACGCATAAAGTTAATGCAGACCTGTTAGTACTTGGTCCCTGTGAGCCTTTGTGGATGGCATCTCCGGAGATACTGACTAAAAGAACAAATCTTTCCTGCTACAATCTGGCAAATAGCCATAGCGATTTTGCAGATAATTACCTGCACCTGCATTTGTATTTAAAAAACAACACTTCTCCTAAATACCTTTTGCTGTTTGTAACCCCCGAGTCTTTTGATTTGAATTACAATACCTTTTATTCGTATCGCTTTGCTTCCTTTTTTAATGATACCGTTGTAGCAAACACCATCAAAACCTGTGATGCAAAATATTATCCTTGGAAAAATTATCCTTTTATGAAATATGCGTATTACAGTCACCAAACACTCTTTAGTGCATTACAAGGCTGGAAGCATTACTTCACTAAAAAGGTATCGCCTTACTATCCGGATGGCTTTGAACCACCAGCTAAAATTGTGTGGGATAACCATTATGACAACCTGAAAAAGAAATACCCGAAAGGCTATTACTTTGCTTTAGATACCTTACGTGAAAGTTATTTATATAAAATACTTTGGCTTTGTAAAGAGAAGAATATAAAAGTAATACTTTACGAATCCCCTATTTTAAAAGAGACAAGAATAAACCAACCCAATAGAGAAGACTTTTTATCGCTGATAAATAGCATAGCAAAGAATACTGAAGTACCATTTGTCTCATTTCAAAATTTATCTTTAGCAGAAAACAGGAAAAACTTTGTTTCGCCTATGGTTACTACATTACAGGGCTCTTATCTGTTTTCAGATACTTTAGGAGGTTATCTGCATTCTGTAATAAACATGTGATTTTTTCTGAAAAAGTTTCTACGTTTTAAAAAAGCTGTTATATTTGCAGCCCGATTGAAAAAATTGGTTGTTCTTTAAAGTAATTTTCTTTTAAAATGCTTTATAATTAAGGTGTTTAAATAGAAAAATGATTCCGTAGCTCAGCCGGTAGAGCATTACACTTTTAATGTAAGGGTCCTGGGTTCGAATCCCAGCGGGATCACTGGACAAGGGGCTTAAAAAGCCCCTTTTTCATTTAAAACCACTCCAAACCACGTCTGAAAGGCTTCTTTAGTTTATACCCCCTGGTTAAAACCAGTTAAAATACTCTATTCTCGGGTGTCAAATAGGTGGACAAAATTTTTAAAAAACAAAAAGGACACCTCGGGGAGTATCTAAAGTCGCTAATTTTAGCAAAATTGAGGGCGCGGCTTACTGTAAAGTTTATTAATCTACTTTATCACAAGACCAGCCTGCAAGAAGTATTGTCTTTTCCTTAATTTCTTTGGGACAAATACTTCTTTGATTAACGACTCTTCACTTTCTGTGAGTCGCCCATAGGTAAAACTAACAAGTGGCCATTAGTTGCAATAATTAGAACTTTATAAAAGTGAAATTTAATTTACATAATTGAAATTTAATTTGTACATTTGTCATGTGATTAGTCTATATGGTAATAATTAAAAAGACCACCTTAACGGAGTTCGGGAATGAACATGCTGATGCAATTGATGCGCTTAATGAATGGTACGATAAAAGTAAAAAGAGTAATTGGAATAACTTTAATGATGTAAAGAAGACTTTTAATTCGGTTGATTATGTTGGCAATGACAGGTATGTATTCAATATTAAAGGCAATAAGTACAGACTGATAGCCATGATATTTTTTGACATAAGAACGGTATTTATACGCTTCATAGGCACTCATGGCGAGTATGATAAGATAAAGGATTGTTCGCTGATATAATTTAGAAATAAAAACAGGTATGAAAACAGCCAGAATAAAGGACAGAATAGAATACAATGCAGTGATGCAGCGTATTGAGAAGTTACTGCAAAAGAGCACCAAAATTGGCGGATTTGGGCAGTTGACTAAAAAAGAAGCGGCCACCTTGAAAGAATTTTCAGCAATGGCTGAGCAATACGAAGACAGCATTCCGTTGATGCCCATCAAGTCGCCCAATACACTGACAGAAATGATTAGGTACAAAATGTTTGAAATGAATATCCGCCAAAAGCAATTGGCCAAAGTGCTGAATACCAGTGAGGCTAGAATATCCGGCTTGTTGACTGGTAAACGGAAAATAAATATGGCGTTGGCCAAAAAACTACATACCAAATTGCACATTGATGCCAACTTTCTTTTAGAAGTTGCATAGCCTTTAGCGTAGCAAATAGCATAGTTTAAATCGCTTGTGGCGAACCTTTGTCCATTGTGTGGCCAAATTTCTTAGTGTTTTAGAATAGATTTTTACCACATTGTAGAAAGGATGTTTAATCACTTGTGGCAAGCCATTGGCCGCATATTCTCCCATATTTTCCTACCGGTAAATTGTTTTTCCTTCTGGGTGTTGTGCTTCTATTTGTTTTTTTAGTTCAACAATATAAAGAGTATTTTCTTCTATCTTTTGTAGAAGTACAGCGGTAACAAACTATATGGGCATAGGTTCAAATCAACCCGAACTAATACCTTATTTATTTACAACCTCTTCAACAGTCAGTTATAGTATGTCACCTGCATCTTGTAGCGGAACATTTAATGGTTCAGCCTTAAAGAATAATGTTTTTCTGAAAACAGTTTTATCGTTTGCTTTTATTTATTATAATGTATTGGTTCTCGGCTACACTTTTTAAACGTTATTACTTTGTTTTATTTATTTGCATTTTTGTCTTTCCATAAATGATGGATTATAGATTAAAAATTATAAATTATAAATGCAGGAAGGTTTCAATAATCTTTAATCTTTCATTTTTAATTTTCCATTGCTTTTGTTTTGCCCAGCAAGATTCTTTGGTGGTAAACGAGTATTCTATTGGGATAGATTATCAAACAATGGCTATAAGCAATTTTCTTACTAATAGCAGAACCTACAATAGTGCTACCACACAAGTAGGTACGCAAAGCTTATCCGGCAGGATGCAATCTTCTTTGTTTGAAAAATTATGGAAGAAGAGACACAAATTAAATGTAACTGATTTTCTAGCGTCCGAACTTAATGTGGGTAATAAATATCTTTTCGAAAAAGCATTAAACGCATGGGCCGCTTATCGTTTTGAATATGGGGCCAGTTTGCTTTGGCGACCAAGTGTTAATCATCAGTTTGGAATACACTTTATTCTATTAAAGTTTACGCATACCGGTATTATGGGAAATGTTTCAGGTTCTGCCATCGTACTTAGGTATAAATACAAACGTATATTATTTGAACCTGCTTTAGAATCACAAACCCAACTTTTTTTAGGTTGGTTTGCAGCAGCAGCTCAATTAAAGAATTATAACATTCCGCTGCTGGCAACGTTAAGTATTAAATATCAGCATAAGGGAAATATGTACGGAGTACGTGCCTCATATTTTCCGGTAAACAATGTACCTTTTGAAGCAGATTACATTCATACAATAAATAACTTTTCAGTTCGCGCATTTATAGGAATATGTTTTTAAAGGCAATTAAAATAACCATATTCTTATTTATACTTTGTAACACAAAAGTATTTGCTCAAAACTCCTGGAAGTTATACGAGCAGAGCTTTATAACAGGCTGGGGCTGGGGTAAAGACAGCCTGAATCTTCCTGAAGGAAATTATCACCCCTTATTTTTTAATTACCGGATTGGTGTTACACATCCTAAACTAAACATTAATAAGAGATTGAAAATAGATTTTGAAATATTTGCCGAACCTCAATTTAATTTGGTTTTTCTTACTAAAAGAAACGGAACAAATTCTCTTTATCAGGAAGCGGGTACAGGCTTCGGGTATCAACCCATTCTGCACGTAAATAAATTTATTTCAGTTTATACATATATCAGTGCCGGCCCACAGTACTTTAACACCCCTACCGAGCGACAGGCAAAAGGATTTATTTTTTCTGATAACATGGGGGCAGGTTGTTGGTTTCATTTACCAAAGAGGTTTTATATAAACACCATGTTTAAAATAAGGCATATGAGCAATGCAAACACACGCAATCCCAATAAAGGCATTAACACCTTAAATACACTAATTGGTTTTGGAATTACGTATTAAAAAAAGAATTTAATTCTCTACAATAACACAGGTAGTGGTAGCAGTATTAGTTACCATCAAATCCTTAGAAGTACAGATAGAAAAGGCTTTAACTTCTGTATTATCAATAACCACCTTCGTTGTATCGGCAGCTATATTGGGTTGCAATATAGTGCATACGCAAGTACGAGCCTTTCTGCATGATACAGATAAAAACACAAGTATGATAAGCGATAAGAATACTTTTTTCATCCTCTAATATTTAGCAATATTCTGAACACTCTTAATTCCGAATTTATAACTTATACCAAAATTAAAATGAAGCATCATAACGGACTGATGGTAGTCACTTATTTCTCTTCCTGAATTAGACGGAAAGTTTGAATTAACTATTTTAATGTTAGGATCTGTATAATAGAAATCTACATTAATCTTAATACCCACATGTTTATCAAAATTATAACGTATGCCTCCACCTGCCTGAAAACCATACGAGAATGCAGTAGACCTGATTTGTGCAAACGGATAAGGTATTCCTAAGTTTACAACTACTATATCAAAGTCGGGGGTGCTCACAAAAGTAAGTCCTCCTACAGCGCGTATATCAACCGTAAACTTTTTGCTTTTTAAAGGAAACGAAAAATAAGGCCCAACAAATAGATTGTAAAAATTGTATTTGGTTAGTGCCTGTACCTTAGCACTATCGGCAAACATACTTTGCTGATAACCGATGGCCATATTAGCTAAACCCGTTTGGGCAGCATAAAAGGATGAGTTTGTAAGCATGCCTCCAATACCAAAGCGGTTAGATAACCAACAGGTTCCTTCCACGCCAAAGTTATATCCTTCAAAAGAGGAGTAGCCCGATTTTGGACTTCCATAACTTACTCCCTGAAGATGACCCAGTAACAAAGAGTAGCCTGTTGTGCCGTTTATAGAATAGGTGCGTGTTTTAGCTGAATCTTTTTTAGCAACGGGGGCAATAGCAATCGTATCTTGAGAAAAAGCTGAGTAACTTATAAAACAAATAACTATATATAATAAAGCTCTTCTCATTTTTAAATTGCGGCAAATATACGATGCAATTAAACAAATGCTAAGGTAAAATAGGTATTAAAATTTGCTTAAAACAAGTTCAGCATAACGGCTCGTGATGTTA
>CAJCJB010000211.1 GCA_903970545.1 Candidatus Saccharimonadota bacterium
TTAGGAAAAGCTATATTAAGCATTAATGCGGTTAAAGGTTTTGAATACGGTGCAGGCTTCGACGCTATTAATTATAAAGGCTCTGAACTAAACGATGTTTTTGAGAATAATAATGGTATCCGCACCAAAACAAACCACAGCGGTGGTATACAGGGTGGTATAAGTAATGGAGGAGATATTTATTTTAATGTAGCCTTTAAACCTGTGGCAACTATTATGCAGAAGCAACAGGGTGTAAATAAAGTAGGAGAGGAAATAAGTATGGAAGGTCGCGGAAGACACGATCCCTGTGTGCTTCCCAGAGCAGTACCCATTGTAGAAGCCATGTGCGCAATAGTATTGGTTGATTATTTATTACTGAACAAATTGTCTAAATTAGAGTAGGGATAATTAAAACAAAACATATTTTAAATCGTATAAAATTCAGATATTTACGCAAAATAGAAAAACATGGACGCTCTTTTAGAAATATTAAAAATACTGATTCCGGCGGCGGCGGTATTTGCAGCAACGTATTTTATTGTAAGAACCTTTTTAGCTAGCGACCAAAAACGCAGAGATTACGAATTGCGCAAATCGCAGATGAATATTACAACACCTATACGCCTGCAAGCATACGAACGTATTATTCTTTTTTTAGAACGTATAGAGCCCAATAACCTTGTTTTACGCACCAATAAAGCTGGAATGAACGTACCTACTTTACATTCCGAACTGGTTAAAACTATTAAAACAGAATATGAACATAATATATCTCAGCAAATTTATGTAAGTGCCAGCGCATGGCATCTAGTAAAAACAGCCAAAGAAGAAACCATTAAATTAATAAACATTTCTGTTACCAAAGTACCTGAAAACGCCAAAGGACAAGAGCTTTCGCAGGTGATATTGCATATTGCATCCAGTGTGGAGAAAACGCCCACACAAATTGCTATTGAGTTTTTAAAGAAGGAAGTTGCTCAGCATTTTTAATTTGCTGATACATGGATAAATTATTTTCGGAATTTAAATCTTCAACCGCACAAGACTGGAAAAATCAAATTGTAAAAGATTTAAAGGGTGCTGAATTCGAAAAACTTATCTGGCACAACGCCAACGGAAATGGGTTTGATATAAATCCTTTTTATACTTCTGAAGATATAAAAACCAAAAACAAATCTTTATTTACGAATACGGATTGGGATGTGTGCGAACAAATTACCGTTACCAATGAACAGCAAGCCAATGTCCGTGCGTTAAAAGCATTGGAAAGCGGTGCAAGCGGTTTATCATTTTACATTCTTAAGAAGATAGATACGAAAGCTTTACTAAAAAATATTTCCTTAGAACATATCTATACACAATTTTTTATCAGTAATGATGCGCTGCATGTGTTGGATGATTTGAAAAATGAATACGGTAAAATAAATCCACACGATAGTAAACTAAAATGTTTTATAAATATAGACCCGCTTTGTCTGTTTGCTTTTTATGGCGAGTGGCATGCGGATGAAGAAAAAGATATTTCTGTTCTCAAGCAATTGTTGCACATCCCGGTAAACGTAAGTTTGTATCAGGAGGCAGGCGCTAATACGATTACTGAGCTTGCTTGCGGACTGGCACACACCAACGAGTATTTTAATTATTTATCTAATCAACAATTATTAAAAGATAAAGCACTTCATTTTATTTTTTCAATCGGTTCTGATTTCTTTACAGAAATAGCTAAGCTAAGGGCTTTCAGAAAACTGATTGCTTTGCTTCAGGAACAATACCAAACAAACTTTAATGTGCATATTCATGCGCAGACTTCGCAGCAAAACAAAAGTAATTTAGATGCTTACACCAATATGCTGCGCAGTACAACCGAAGGAATGAGCGCTGTAATTGGAGGTTGCGATAGTTTATGTGTGTTGCCTTACGATGAAACATTTAGTGATGCATCTGAATTCAGTTCGCGCATTTCCCGCAATCAACAATTTGTTTTTAAAGAAGAAAGCTATTTAAATAAAGTGGCTGATATAGCTGCGGGTTCTTATTATATAGAAACGTTAACCGATGAAATAGCTGCCAAAGCCTGGGAGGAATTTAAGCACATAGAAAGCAAAGGTGGTTTTATTTCCTGCCTGAAATCGAATTATATACAGGATACAATAAAACAACAAGCGGATACTTTGATACAACAATTCAAAGAAGAAAAAATAGTGTTAGTTGGTGTAAACAAGTTTCAAAATAAGTCAGAAGTTAAAATTGAAAATGTAAAAAGCAGTCTCAAATCTCAAGTCTCAAGTCTCATATCTCCCATCAAACCAATTTGTTTAAGCAATTATTTAGTAAAAGAAAATGCGTAAGGATTTTTCACATATTGCTTACAAATCTGTCATTTCGAACGAAGGGGAGAAATCCAATACAAATATTCCTTTTCAAACAGCAGAACAAATTGAATTAAAGAATACCTACGCTGCAGATGATTTAAAAGAAGCGGAGCACTTACATTTCGCTGCGGGCATTGCACCATTTTTGCGCGGACCTTATTCTTCTATGTATGTACAAAATCCCTGGACAATAAGACAGTACGCAGGTTTCAGCACGGCAGAAGAAAGCAATGCTTTTTACAGAAGAAATTTAGCAGGCGGGCAAAAAGGTTTATCTGTCGCCTTTGATTTGGCTACACACCGCGGTTACGATAGCGACCATGAGCGTGTAGTGGGTGATGTAGGTAAAGCAGGTGTTGCGATAGATTCTATCCTCGATATGAAAGTGTTGTTCGACCAAATACCACTCGATCAAATGAGTGTATCCATGACGATGAATGGTGCGGTGCTTCCTATACTTGCCTTTTATATTGTGGCTGCCGAAGAACAGGGTGTGAGCATGGATAAACTAAGCGGCACCATTCAGAATGATATTTTGAAAGAGTTTATGGTGCGCAATACATACATTTATCCTCCTACTCCTTCCATGAAAATTATTGCGGATATTTTTGAGTTCACTTCTCAAAAGATGCCCAAGTTTAATTCTATTTCCATTAGCGGTTATCACATGCAGGAAGCCGGAGCTACTGCCGATATTGAGCTTGCGTATACGTTGGCAGACGGACTGGAATACATACGCACCGGTATTAAAGCCGGATTGAACATTGATGATTTTGCGCCTCGCCTTTCTTTCTTTTGGGCCATAGGCATGAACCATTTTATGGAGATTGCCAAAATGCGCGCGGCACGTATGCTGTGGGCCAAACTGGTAAAACAATTTGAGCCGAAGAACGCAAAATCTATGGCGCTGCGTACGCATTGTCAAACCAGCGGATGGAGCCTTACCGAGCAAGACCCTTTTAATAATGTAGCGCGTACCTGCATAGAAGCTTTGGCTGCGGCTATGGGCGGCACACAATCATTACACACCAATGCGCTTGATGAAGCCATTGCTTTACCAACCGATTTTTCTGCACGCATTGCACGCAATACACAAATCTATTTGCAACAGGAAACAAACATCTGTAAAGTGGTGGACCCCTGGGGTGGTTCGTATTATGTAGAATTTCTCACACAGCAAATTGCAGAGAAAGCCTGGGCTTTAATTGAAGAAGTTGAAAAGCTGGGTGGTATGACGCAGGCTATCGAATCGGGCATACCTAAAATGCGTATTGAAGAAGCTGCTGCGCGCAAGCAAGCGCGCATAGATAGCGGTAAAGATATTATTGTGGGAGTGAATGCGTATCAAACCGATGAGAAAACCAACATCGAAATACGTGATGTGGATAATACCAAAGTACGCACGCAACAGATAGAACGTTTAAAAAAATTAAAAGCAGAACGAAATAGTGTTGAAGTAGAGAAAGCGTTGGATGCCTTGACCAAAGCGGCCAAAACAGGTAAAGGAAATTTGCTGGAACTAAGTATCCATGCAGCACGAGTTCGCGCATCCTTAGGCGAAATATCTTTTGCCTTGGAGAAAGTTTATGGTCGTTACAAGGCTACCAGTCGTTCTATTGCAGGTGTTTACTCAAAAGAAATTGCCATGGATAAAGATTTTTCTAAAGCCCGTGAAATGGCTGATGCCTTTGCAGAGCTGGATGGGCGCCGTCCGCGCATTATGATTGCCAAAATGGGACAAGACGGGCACGACCGAGGCGCTAAAGTTATTGCCACCAGTTTTGCCGATTTGGGTTTTGACGTAGATATTGGTCCCTTGTTTCAAACCCCTACAGAGGCTGCCAAACAAGCCGTTGAGAACGATCTGCATATTATAGGTGTGAGCAGTTTAGCGGCAGGACATAAAACCCTGGTGCCTCAATTGGTAGAAGAATTAAAAAAATACAAACGCGAGGATATTTTAATTGTAGTAGGTGGGGTTATTCCGCAACAGGATTATGATTTTCTTTACAAAGCCGGAGCCACCGCTATATTCGGGCCGGGCACTGTTATTGCCAAAGCAGCACAGGATATATTGAAAGTGCTTATCGAACAAACTTCTAAATAAATGTATAAAACCATTTCCTTTTTTACCGCCGTTCTTTTTTTGATGAGTTGCAGCGAAGCTTCCAAGAAAGAAGAAACTAAAATGGAAGGCCCGCAGGTTACCGCACCTGTAGATTCTTTAGTAAAGAATGTACACAGTGCCCCTATAAAAGATTCAGGCAATACCAATGATGAAGATGTTTTTAATCTGGATAAATACCTGGTGGCTAATGCCCCTGATAATGATGTTACAACCATCAGCAAAACGTGCGCTTTAATTATTTATCCGACGCAAAAACAGGCAGATAAACTTAAAAACGAAATAGGGGGAGAAGATTTTGCTACCACAGCAGATGATTATGCTTTTTACCAATCACAATATTTGGATGCCGCCACTAAACGCAATATAGAAACCCCTGACATTAAAACACGCTATATAAAGTTTGTAGGCAATGCTAAAACGGTTGTGTTAGACCGATGCGCTAAAGTTTCAGCAGGATGGATAGTTATTTTATTCCGCCCGGATAGCCTGCCCCGTATATCAGGTGGTGTGGAAGCCGATACGGCCTTTGTGCATTATTTTGGGAAGTAATACTGCTTTCTAAAAATCATTTCTTACAGCATAATAATGTAGCGTAATGCGATAGAAATAATCAGTTACAAGGTGGACAGCGTTATGGTTCTTGCCCTTGCACGATGCAGCTCCGCCGGTAAGCGAATTTGTAGAATCTATATTTGAACAACTAAAACAGGGGAAACAGAACTTACTTTTGGCTTTAGTGAAACGATGGTAAAAGCAACTCCCACCGACTTACTAAACACATTCAACAGAATGAATGCGGTAACGAATTAGAGCGTTACTTAAAATCCCACGTTAGTAAACGAACCCGAAATAGTTCCTGAATTGCCAATAGTTGGTGAATATTGCTGTGCAACAAAATTATAAGAAGCACTCATTAAATTGTTAACCATATCAACTTTGGTAATAGTTATAGTGCCTACGTTAGTAGCATTGGTACTATATTTGATTGTATTTGAACCCGAAGTATATAAACCGGTATTGCTTAAAGAAGGAGATAGCGTAAAAGTTCCGGGCGAAGTTACCGCATTGTTAAGTGTTATCTGCACGGTTTGATAATTACTATTATTGGCGGCATTACTTGCTGTAATTTGAAGCGGTCCGCTGGGCATTGTATTGGTAACTGTATATTGAACACCTGTCGTAGTAATGCCCAATGCAATAAATGAAAAAGAAGGCACTGAAGCAGTAGGTGGGGTAGATGTGGTAGGTGCAGGTGTTTTTTTACATGATTGTACAACAACCGAAAACAGCAGCATACTAAGGGCAATAAAAAAGAAACGGCTTCTTGTTTTCATATCTTTTATTGAGCAGTAAATATAATGCTTTTTTAAAATACTTTGCTTTTGCTTATTACTATGGCTTTCTTACATTTGTGTTTTAAGCAACTAAACTATGAAAGGAATAATTTTAGCCGGAGGTTCGGGTACACGTTTGCACCCGCTTACACTTGCCATGAGCAAACAAATGATGCCCGTGTATGATAAACCTATGATTTATTATCCGCTATCTATCTTGTTAATGGCAGGTATTAAAGAGGTATTGATAATCTCCACCCCTACCGATTTACCTAACTTTGAAAGATTGCTTGGAGATGGTTCTCAAATAGGTTGTAAGTTTTCTTATGCCGTTCAGGAAGTTCCAAACGGACTGGCACAAGCCTTCGTAATAGGAGAAAAATTTATCGGTAAAGAAAATGTGGCACTGGTGTTAGGTGATAATATTTTTCATGGAATTGGATTAGGTCGCCAGTTACAAACCTGTAAAAACCCCGATGGTGGCATTGTATTTGCATACCATGTGGGAGACCCTGAGCGTTATGGTGTGGTTGATTTTGATAAGAACCATAAAGTACTTTCTATAGAAGAGAAACCTGCCAAGCCAAAATCTAATTATGCAGTGCCCGGTTTATATTTCTACGATAACTCGGTAGTAGAAATAGCCAAGCATTTAAAACCTAGTCCGCGTGGCGAATACGAAATTACCGATGTAAATAAAAAATACTTAGAAGATAAGAAACTTGAGGTTAGAATACTTGACAGAGGTACTGCGTGGCTTGATACAGGTACCTTTGCATCACTTATGCAAGCCGGACAGTTTGTGCAGGTTATAGAAGAACGTCAGGGATTAAAAATTGGGTGTATAGAAGAGATTGCATACAACATGGGCTATATCAATAAAGAGCAATTGCATGAAATTGCACAACCACTTACCAAAAGTGGTTATGGTACCTATCTGCTAAAATTGTAATTAATATTTGCTGGGTATTGAAACCAAACTATGAACAAAAACCCTTACAAAAAATTAGCAGCCGTATTTGATAATTACTTTGCGCCCTTAGTAAATGAATTACCTCAGCACCCAAAGAATTTATATCAACCCGTAACTTATTTTTTAGGTTTAGATGCCAAGCGCATTCGCCCCTTACTTGCTTTAATCGTTGCCGATTTTTTTGATGCTAAAATAACAAAGGCATTACCCGCTGCTGCTGCCGTAGAGTTATTTCATAATTTCTCGTTGATTCATGATGACATTATGGATAATGCGCCTTTGCGCAGAGGTAAGCAAACCGTACACGAAAAGTGGAACAGTAACATTGCTATTTTAAGCGGAGATGTTTTGTTGGTAAAAGCCTATCAGGAATTTGCCAAATGTAAAAAAGAAACTTCCATACAATTGCAATCCGTTTTTTCTGAGACGGCTATTGGTCTGTGTGAAGGACAACAGTTAGATATGGATTTTGAAACCCGAAACAATGTAAGCATTGATGAATATATAGAAATGATAAGATTGAAAACAGCCGTGTTATTAGGGTGTAGCATGCAAATGGGTGCTATTTGTGCTAAAGCATCAAAAGAAAATGCAGCCTTGTTTTACAAAGCAGGAGAGAAGTTGGGTATTGCTTTTCAGTTAACCGATGATTATCTGGATGTGTTTGGTGTTGCCGAAAAGGTGGGCAAGCAAACAGGCGGAGATATTATTGCCAACAAAAAAACATGGCTCTTATTAAAAGCGCTTGAAACAAGTAATACTAAACAGAAAAAAGAATTGAAAAACTGGCTCACTAAAAAGCAATTTAATCCAAAAGAAAAAGTAGCTGCTGTAAAAGATATTTTTGTTTCGTTGAAATTGAATAGCAGTCTACAAAATCAAATTGATTCCTATTATCATCAGGCTATTAAACTTTTAAAAACATCATCAGCTTCTAATAAAAAGATAAATGTCTTTGCCCAATTTGCAGAAAGTCTGATGAAACGTAGTAAATAAAATGAAGCCCGAATCTAATACTCCACCCGATTTCTTTGATATGGTTTATCAGGTTGTTCGGCTTATTCCAAAAGGCAGAGTTACTTCTTATGGGGCTATTGCAAAGTATTTAGGCGCGGCAGGTTCATCCCGTTTGGTAGGTTATGCCATGCATGGCGCACATAATCAAAACCCCAAAGTACCTGCACATCGTGTGGTTAATCGTAATGGCTTGCTTACAGGCAAACACCACTTTGCTAATCCTTACGAAATGCAAGAACTATTAGCAAAAGAAAAAATAAAAGTAGTAGATGATAAGATTATTGATTTTGCAAAACACTACTGGGATCCGCACTTAGAGCTGTAAAAGTTTTCTAACAACTAAAAATACTTGTTATGTTATTGTTTAATAACTTTTATAGTCTGTAGCATCTTTCCGTCAGCTACAACTTTTACAAAGTAAATACCGGGATTAAGACTATCATTATTAAAAGAAACTTCGCTGCATTCAACTGTATCTTTTGAAAGAACCTCTTTTCCTAAAACATCTGTCATTGATACGGTTGCATTTTGTGCAATAAAGGGAAGCTTAATAGTTAAATAACTACCCATAGGATTAGGATAAACAGAAAACGTATTACTTTCTTTGATAGAATTCATGCCTGTTGTTTGTGCACAATCACCTCCTTCAGCCAACCAAATCATCATATTCATTAACCAAGGTCTGTGGTTGCCATTAGCATCCCCCGTATAGCCTGTATATAATGTAGATGCTGGATTTCCGGTTCCATCATCAGGAGGCGAACTATCCCCAATGGACGCTATCTTACCACATTTCCATCTGGCAGTAACACAGCAAACAGCAGTATCTGTTTGCCCTTTACCTGCTTTCCAAACATGCCCTTGTACAGAAGAGTTCTGAGAAGGATTCATTATCATACAAGTTCCGTTGCTCCATTTAACTTCTGCTACATTACCAAAAGGACCATGTATAATAGAATCAGTTGATGAAGTCGCCACATTAGTATTTGGTGTACTGCTTCCGTCAGAGAAGTTTTGCAGAGCAAACGTATAACCAAAGGCAGAATTCATCACAGGGTTATTTGTCATAAAGTCATTCCATATCATGGGTGAATCCCACCCGTCATTATTTCTGTCGCTACCCGTGTGGTCTGATATAGCAAACAAGCTACCTCCATTTTCAATAAACTGCATTATAGCTTTTATTTCTGTTTGTGTAAAACGTATATTAGGTTCATCTACTACAAAAACATTATAATTACTTAAATCTTGTGCGTTGGTAGTGCTGCCATAAGTTATTTGCCCTGTTAAAGGAGAAAGGGACTCAACCCAATAACCTTTATTAACACAATCTATTGCCCAATAAGAAAGCGCTCCTTCCCAATATGTTTCAGCAGTTGATGAGGTTACTGCTGTTTGAGTTGGTGTTGGATATTGTTGTGGATTAGAGTGATCATAAGAACCACCTGAACCTGTAGTTGCATCAGGATTCCAATCTAAATTATGAAGGTCTGCATCAATGCACCAATCTGCAGTTGTACCACAAGTTTCTGCTTTAGTCCCATCCCACAATATCTTTATCTGCCCAGGTTGTTGTGCAAATAAAGAACTATTAATTAATAAAGCTGAAGCAACTACTGTGATACATTGTATCTTCATGATTTTTGATTTAGGTTATTTGATTATTTTTTTTGCGTAATGATTATTGCCTGATGTAACAGTAACAATATAAATACCTGAACTTAATGAGCTTGTATTTAATTGCATTTCGTTGGTTTGATTAACGATATTTTCAAGTACTTTTCTTCCAAGTTGGTCTGTAATACTTACTGATAAAGTTTCACCTGCATTTTTTACATTAATATTCAATTCATTTATTATAGGGTTTGGAAACACATTAAATTCTGATTCACTGTTTTCTATTGTGTTTATACCTGTAGTAGCTGTACAACTGCTGGTAACTGCTGTTACTGCATTACCACTTATCACTTTAAAATCTTCAGAAAACGCTTGTAAGTATATGTTAGCAATAGTATCGTTATGTATGATAACGGTGTTCTCGTCATTCTCACTATTTGCTGAAGATGTCCAGTTATGAGAGCCTGTAAGTACTTTGGGGTCATCGCAAGGTGCAGAAGGGTTTACAATTAAATACTTGTTATGATACAAATAGTTGCTGCTAACAAAACCTGTAAAGTCGCTACCTAAACCACTTGGGAAGGTAGAAGTATAAGGAGTATAGCTGCCGCTACTATAATTATCTAATATTACATACGCTTTAGCCCCTGCAGTTTTTCGGTTTACAATATCTGTAGCATCTGTTGTTTCGCTAAACGTAAACATACCACAATATAAGTCAGTACTGGCAGTTGCAATGGTGCTTACTATTTCATTGTTTACACCATCAGACGGACTAAAATAGAGTTCAACCTTACTACCCCCTATATAAAAAATATGTTGGGTAGTTGCTGGCTTGCATGGTCCGAATTTAGAGTTAGTTGAATTAGATGCACCTCCATGCGTGGTATCGCCCCACATAATATCAAACTCGTTGGTATAAGCTTTAGCCAATTGTTTTGATTGAAAAACAAGCTGATTATTATAATCACCACCCTGCATAGCATTATCCCAATCGGCTGAACCGGTTAAAACAAAAACATTATTGGTATCAGGACCATTTACATCTATAATAACAAACTTGTTGTGCATGATGTTATAACTACCTCCACAAGGTGCGGTGCCTGCTGCCGGACTGGTTAGTTTAGGTATAGCCGAAGTAAGTGAAGTAACACCCGAGTTAGAAGAAGCCTGACTTTGGTCTTGTATATAACGTATTTTAACCCCTCGGGCATAAGCAGCATTAATGGCTGTTTTAATAGGGTCAGTTCCTGATAAAGTTTGGTATTCATATTGTGCAATATCAACTGTGTATTTTGCACGATTGATATAAGCACCCAGTGTATCAAACATTGCGCTACCAAGAGATACTGCATTAACTCCTGTATTAATAGTAGTGTTTACAGGTTGCGTAAAATAAACCTTAATCTTAGCGTTGGTTTTGCCAATTTGCGCACCAGCATTAAAACTAAACGCTGCCAAAGCAAATGAAATAGCAACTGTTTTAACTAATAAACCTTTGTTTTGTTTGTTCGCTTGTTTTCCTTTTTTTTCCGTTGCACCGCATGCAACATATTCTGTTGTGCTTTTCATCTTCAAAGTGGGTTAAGACTTTGAAGGCGGTTTCAGACGATCCTTTCGTCCTTTAAGGTGGTCACCTTCAATTATAAATGCAATGTACAACTTGAAAGAGCCAATGTCAAGCCTTATTAGACGAATCTCATTATTTAACACATAAGTTTTAAAGATTAATTGTACTAAAAATATTTTGTTACTTTTATCGAACTAATAATTATGAAAAGAACCTTATCTATATTTCTGTTAACCTTCTATGTGTCTGCACAATGCTTTTTGCCCATGGGTAACTTTGTTTATATAGAACAAATACCTGCTTTGTATGCTGATTTCTGCCAAACAAATAATACGGATGATGTGTTTGAGTTTGTAGAAGAGCAGTTCTTTGAATTAGGTCTTCCTGAGAGCGATGAAGATATAAGGGATAAAGAACCTAAGCCGGTTCCGTTTCAAACGCCTAGTGTGCAATTCTTTGTAGCTTTTGCAGAGCCTATAAATGTAGAGTTTATACATACGGAAGAAACAAAAAAACATCATTCTATTTATATTCTAAAAGAATATTGGGTAGATGCTCAATCTGTTTATCATCCTCCTAAAACAATTTAGCTTAATTTTTTTTATTTAAAGCTATTTTATTCGGGCTATTATTGCCTAGTGTTATTGCTGCGTATTTGTTTTATGACAATAACCATAGGCAATAATTCTTGTATATAAAGACGGCTTTTCATTCTTAGCTTTCGTATTGGTTATTTAGATGATCTATGCAATTGGCTATTCATAAATTTAATTTATAACAAACGATTTTTTTAATTACAAAATAATGAATTATGCACACCGGTAAAGTAAAGTGGTTTAACCATAAAAATAAATTTGGGTTTATTATTGACGATGAAACCAAAAAAGAATACTACGTTCATGCAAAACATGTGGAGGAGAAAATAGATGCGGATGACCTTGTTCAATTCGATTTAAAAACTGCAAAGAGAGGTGAGGAATGTATCTTGGTAAAAAAGATAAAATAATTTTCATTAATAAAGAGCTATGAAAAGCTAAAAATCGCAAGCTAATTCTTCTTAATAAATAACTAATTCTTTACAAGACCAAGCTATTTGTTGTGATGAGCAAACTAATTGTATTATTTGTTCTTAAACACAAAAAAGCCCCGTTTGTTTACTTTAATAATTATTATGCTTAAGCTACTACTTAATAAGCTTTTGAGTGTAAGTAGCATTACCAGTAGTAACTATTACAAAATATACCCCTGAGCTTAATCCACTTAAATTTAGTTGCGTTTCGTTGGTTTGACTAACTTGATTCTCTAAAACAACTTTTCCTAATTGGTCGGTAACTCTTACTGATAATGTTGCCCCTGCATTCTTTACAGTAACATTTACCACATCAACAACAGGGTTGGGGTATACGGCTAATTGTTGCGATCCAAAATCATATTTGCTTATCCCTGTTGTTGAAGCCGTACAAGCAGCCCCGCCTAATACATGAAAATCTTGACAAAGCGATTGGTAGTATAAATTAGCTATTGTAGCATCGTGTATCACCATAAAGTTTTCATCATTATAATTAGAAGCTGCAGAGGTCCAGTTATAGGAGCCACAACCTACCTGTGGGTCAGAAGAAGAGTTATTAGCATCCACACATATTATTTTATTATGATAAATATAAGAGCCTGTGTAAATCTGTAGATTAGTTGTTCCCAATACATTGGTTGCTTTAAGTGTGTCATAAGGGCCTACAGTGGTACCTGTTGTTGAATACTGATCCATATTACCAAAACCGGTAACACCGTGCCTGTATTTAGTAGACATATCTTCTGCAGGGGTATTAAGAGTAAAGTCATAAATCCCAAAATACATATCACTATTAGCTGAGTTAATAACATTTTCTAACTGAGCTTCTGCGCCATCCATAGGACTAAAATAAACTTGAATTGGTGTACCATTAACAGTAAAGGATGTTGTTGTAGAGGCAGTTTTGCTAGTACTCCATTTGCCTGTTCCGGGAGTTGCTGTGGTATCACCCCACATTTGAACAAACTGAGAAGTATAGGCCTTAGCTAATGTTTGATCTTGAATAAAAACCATATTATTATAATCTTCAGTAATCATTTCATCACTCCAATCCATAGAGGAGGTACATAAAATAGCTGAAGAGGCAACATTTCGGTCTATAATCATAAATTTATTATGACTGATATAACTGCTATTCACACCTGTGGTAGGGCTCCCAACGGTATGAATACTTGAACTAAGCAAACTTAATCCTGTGTTAGGTTCCGTAGTACAGTATATCCATCTTACTACAACTCCTCTTGCAGCAGCAGCATTCGCTGCCGTTGAAATTACCGCAATAGCAGAGGATGAAGAAGATGCGGCAAAATCGTACTGTGCTATATCAACAGTGTATTTTGCACGATTTATATAAGCAGCTATGGTATCTGCAAAACCCGCTGTGTATATGGCATTCGTACCCGTTGATACAGCATTATTTACAGGATGATTAAAATAAACCTTAATCTTAGGGTTTAGCTGAGCATGAGCATTAAAACCACCTGTCATGATTACAAATGCCGCTACAATTGTATTAATAATGTTTTGTTTTGTATTTTTCATATTCAAATTTTTTTAGAACCTTGAAAGTGGTTTAGAACTATCCTTTAGTTCTGTATGATGTTCACTTTCAAAAGTGAGAGCACAAGGTACAATCAAAAACATTGTAAATCAAATATTTTTCGACGAGAATAATAAAAGGAAAGATGTTTTTTTTTAAAAAAATAAACCTAAGCGGTTCCTGTTTTTCTTACTCCGGCTGTTTTGGTAACACCTTTGCTAATCGCCACCCTAGTATTATCCGGTTTGTGTTTAGCAGGTATTTTAGTATGCTTTTCTTCGGTATGATGTGCTTTTGTTTTAGTATCATCGGCAGCATCTGTAGTTTCTTCTTTTAATTTAAGATTTCCGGTTTGTTGCAGGGTGTTATACCAGTTAAATAGCTTGCGCATATTTGAAATGTGAACACGTTCTTTATCATAATCCGGAACTACTCCTTCAAAATAGGCTGCAATTTCTTTTTCATCAGCTTTATGATCTATGCAAAGCCCACCTGTTTCTTTTTCAAAAATAGCTTTCATTATATCTGATACAGGTTTGTTATCACCGGTAGTAAACATACTGATATCTTCTAAAGTAGAAATCTGTTGATGTGAGTACACTGGAGTACGTTTTTTATCAGCTAACGATTCTACTATAACTCCGTTTTTTAATTTCCCCACCACTTTATGTAATCCGGGCATTCCGCTAATTGATATAATTCCTTCTAAATTCATAAGGTTATTAATTGTTATTGATTCTTTTTATCTAAAATAAGGTGTTGATTTTGGTCCAGAAGTATTACCAACAGATCTGCCATAACCCGGACTCCAACTATAGCGTAAGATAATTTCTAAACCACCCTGTAAATTGCTGTAAGCAGTAAGCGGAGACATGTTTAAATCATAACTAACTCCAACGGCATATTTATCATACTCAAATAATACTTGAGGAATAAACGCATCTTTTGTACGATAATAACCTCCTGCCGAAATTGCCATAGGCTTAATAACGCCTGATCTTTTAGCTGCATCCGAAATGATATATCTAAACATAACACCCGCATTAATTTCTACCGATGGCCCCTGAAAGCTAAGTATATAACTTGGTATAATATTGGCTTTTACATTTGGTAAAGCGATGGTAAAACTAGCATGCTGTATATACTTTATATATTGAGTTGCCCCTTCACCAAAAAAACCGTAAAGAGGAGTATTTAAATGATACATAGAAAAACCTATATCAAAACGATGCCCATCGTTAGAGCTTATATAACGTTCGCTCTTACTAAAATGGTAATTAACTCCTGCTCCAAAATCTGCATAAGTTGTTTGATTGGTAGGTAATGTTTCTCCGGGAAGAGCAGCATCATATTGATATCCGTTATATTGATTTTCCCATTGAAAATTCCCGGCTGATACACGAAGTTGGTCAATCGAACCGGTTGCCGCAAAAGACAGTTTGCTGTTTTTACCTGTATTAACCACGACTCCTAAAATACCACCTATATGCAATTGACTTAGATTACCACTTCCGGCAACATCCTGATAGGCAATCAAGCCGGTGGTTAAATAAGCCTTTTTCGTTTTTTGATGTTTAATGGCAAACTCTGCTGTTGCTCCATATGTTTTATAAGGAGTTGAAACACTTTGCCACTGGCTGCGGTAATTAAGTATGGCACGCACATCATAGGCAACACCGCAAAGAGCAGGATTTATATAAACCGACATTTCATTATATTGGGAATAATGAGGGTCTTGGGCAAACAGGTATTTAGTTTGCAATAGAGATATACTTATGATAATAAAAAGTAAAACTTTCTTCATATTCTTTATCTCAATAATGTAACATTACCTTTTTTCTTAGCTTCTTTGCCATTGCTTAAAAAGCCATTTACTGTGTACATAAATACGGCCATATCCATAGGCTTGCCTTTATAAGTACCATCCCAGCCAACAGACTCATCGGTGCTTTGAAAAACTAATTCCCCCCATCTGTCAAATATTTTAAACGACATGTTTGTCAACGGGCAATTAGTCTTTACATGAAGAACATCATTCAACCCATCTCCATTTGGAGTAAATGCATTTGCCACAAAAATATTTGTACAAATTATATCTACAATTACTGAAATAGTATCACTCGATACACAACCACTTGCATCTGTTAAGGTAAGTGTATATTGAGTGGTTGCACTAGGTGTTACTACTGCGCAAGGGCAATTAGGGCAATTAATAAAAGAAGAATCAGGCTGAGCCCAATTATAAGTAGTTGCTGTTACCGTAGTGCTGGAGCTTCCCAAAACATTAGAACATAATGTAGTACTATCTCCCTGATCAATTGTTACAATGTGATGACCATTAGCAACTGCTGTAGGTCCATTATAAACCTGAATACTATCTATTAGTATCGAATCTTGACCTGCTCCGTTCATTACTATTTCGGTTACCGGATAATACCCGAAAACTTGATGGGCAGTATCATTTTCGTTTAATTTACTATTTACATAATAACAAACCTTAAAAGGGTTAAGAGGTGCCGAACCTGTCGTAGTATAAAAAAGAGTATCTCCGCTAACAGAGGAATTCCCCGAAGGTGGATAAATATGCCCATGCGGTTGATCTGCACCAACAAACACAAACGTATAGGTTAGTGGTTTTGTACTGGTATATTGCGTAGAGTCTTTATAGGTAATACAATGCCCAACACATATAGTATGCGTACTGAGTGTTAAAACAGGTATAGGCGTAGTGCATTGGTTTACCTGAATGCTTGCCTGAGCTACATTATTTAGAACACAAACTCCATGTACTGATACCGTATATATAGTGTTTTGGGTAGGAGCAACCAATACAGTATCTCCGCTCGGACTTATGTCTACAACATTTGCCGGACCTCCTGATAAAGCACCCCAAGTATAGTAATAAGGAGTTTTATTTGGCAGCTGCGGTGGGTTTTGCGGATAAGCAGTTAAAACATCATTTTGACCGAAGCATATAATACTATACTCCGAAGTTATGGAGGCATTTACAGTATCTCCAAGTAAAACCAATACAGAATCTTTTGCTCCATTGCATCCAAATTGGTTGGTAGGAATTACATAATATTTTGTCGGAACCGTTGGGTTTACTATTACCTCATTGGTATTACCCGAATATGGAGGTACAACAGTAGAACTTCCTTGCTTCACCCACGAAAGAGTAACATTTGTAGAAGGAATAGTAACAGCTTTTAATGTATCACCCCTATTATTACAATTACCTATGGTATCTGCTGTTACATTCACATGAGGCAACGGTAAAACCAAAACTTCAAATGTATGTGGTTGATAAGCAGGACAACCCGGAAGATTAATAAGCACCTGATAAGTAACAGTTGTATCATTCTGAGAGTTCGAATAATTAAAATAAATAGGTGTAGCCTCCACAAACGGCCCTGAATTACTTCCAAGTCCGGCATGTGTCGAAGTAGCCGTCCAGGTGTAAACAGTTGTAATCGGCATACTATCTACATATAAATTGGTATGTGTTCCTACGCATATAGTATCGTTAGGAGAGTAATAAGGCGTAGGAGCAGCAATAACCGTTACCGTAGCAACCACCTGATTTGATAAGCAACCATCTACAGCAGTACCAGTAACAGAATAATTAAAAACTGCTGGTGGAGTTAATGTTTGTGGATTCACATTAACCGTATCTGCATTTGGGTCTATATATGTTGGAGGTATTGTTGTTGGTGCATTCGTCCATGTATAAGTCAATGCTCCGGATGCATATAAATCTACACCTGTTGTTCCTCCACTACAAACAAAAGGATTGGGAGGTGTTACTGTTATCGTTGGTGTTTGCGCCACCGTAACAACAAACGTGGTATCATTCACACCATTATTCTGACTATTGCATTTTAAAGTAAGCGTATAGGTTCCTGCCTCAGGAAACGTTATGGCTTCTCCGTTTTGCCAAGCTGGACTTGGATTAAATTGGGCGTTAACCGTTGTACTCGATACAGACGACCAATCATAAAACGTTATAGGACCCGGATTTGCATTACCTGTAAAATAATAAGGAATTCCAGTACAATACAAAGTATTTGTTGTTGGCGGAATAATAGTAACTGTAAGTGTTGTAGGAAGAGGAGCCGTACTAAGAGACGCAAGTGTTATATTATCAATAGCTACCGAAGGATTGCTACCAATACCATCATCATTATTCACCCAGTTAAAACCAATTTTTACTGCTCCGTTATTATTAGCTGATGCAGGAAGGGGATATATTTGAGTCGCCCATACACCCTCTGTATCCACTGGTGCTGTTGCAGAACTATTAATACAAGTTGCTGTAGGCACTGGTTTTCCAAGTTGAGTCCAAGTTGACCCATCAGAGTACCAAACAGTTAAATAATCATGAGCAGTATCACCACGCAAAATATAATTAAATCCTAAAAAAATCGTTGTTTTGCCAAGGCAACTTATTGTAGGAGATTCTGCTCTAATATCTGTAACAACTTGTCCGTTTCCAATACCCACATCGTATAAGGCCCCACAATCACCGGTAGGGCATAAAGCTGAATGAGGAGAACTGGGTACATTACCAATATGCATCGTTCGGTTCAGTAAACCGGCACTATCTAAACAACTATTACCACAATCGCCAACATTTCTGCCGCCCTCTGTTTCGCTCACATACCAGATATTCGCGTAAGTCCCATTTAAAGTCACTGAAAACGTATTAGAATTCCATGTACCCAAACCATCACTATAATCACCTAATAAAAAGCCTTGATCAGTACTGCAACTGGTTCCGTTACCAAAACCTTCAGCCCAAAAAATAGTCTGAGACTTAGCAAACATTGACAACAAAACACAAATCAGCAAGTAGATATTCCTCATACCCAATATTTTTGGAATACGAATATAAGCATTTTTTATCAACAACAAATCCCTAAGATTTATTTTTCTTAACAACCCTTTGTTTTTAATCTCCGCAAACATACTATTTTATAACTAAAGAACCATAAAACCCATATTCATCATGCTGAACTTGTTTCAACATCTTATGCCCCTGTCCACAACTATAGAATGAAAACCTAAAACACTTGAAAAATACAAATACAAATGAGTAACCTATTGCTAAAACTCCCGTTTAACTCATCATATAAGTT
>CAJCJB010000212.1 GCA_903970545.1 Candidatus Saccharimonadota bacterium
TATGTGCCAACTCCCGCTCAGTTTACTATGTATACTGTGCCTATAACATCTGTAGCAAGTAGTACTAATGTAATGTTTCGTTGGGAGTTTTTTGCAGATATTACTTCACCAGGTAATAATTTGTACATAGACGATATAAATATTGCAGAATCAACAGCTGGAATTGAAAGTGTTGAGGAATCTGTTGGGTTAAACTTGTATCCTAATCCGTCATCAGGTAAGGTCAACCTTGATTTTAATTTATCAGAACAACATAATGTTTCTGTAGTTGTTACAGATATGTTAGGTCGCACAGTTGAAACAATAGCTTCAAAATCTTACCAAAGCGGGGAAACAACTTTAGCTATAGGCACTAATAATACTTATCAGGCAGGTGTTTACTTAGTAAACATTAGCATTGATGGTCAGCATATTTCTAAGAAAGTTATAATACAGTAACATTAACTTTATCCAATGCTAAAAGCCCAATCAATTGATTGGGCTTTTTTGTTTAATATAAAGAAGAAGAAGGTTAATTTAACTTGGCTTCTAAAAGCATAGTAAACTCAGGTATTTTGGCTTCAAATGTTTTATAGTCAAACAAACGCAATAGTGTATAGGTACCACTCATTTTACCTATCTCTGTTTTTAAGTTGCAACCTGATGTATACGTATATTGTTTATTAGGTTCAATAACCGGTTGCTCGCCAACTACTCCTTCGCCTTGCACTTGCCGGTAATCTCCATTGCTATCAAATATATGCCAATGGCGACTGATAAGCTGTATGCTGAAATCGTTTTTATTCTCGATAGTAATCGTATAACTAAAAAAGTAATAGTCCTCACGTGGCGAACTGTGAGATGGCATATAAGTTGTTTTAACTGAAATTTCTACTCCTTGTGTAAGGGCTTTTAAAATCATGAAAACAAAGGTAAGGTAAAATATTTTTAGATTTTAAATTGTGTCCGTTAAAATTTAGTGGAAACTCTTAGCATTACTTTTTGTCTTTCATTGATTCCTTTAGGCTCATAAAATCTGAAAGCACAAATATGATAGCGGCAAAAGAAAGCATTACTTCTAACGAGGTAACAATTTTGGCTGTCATCCCTAGAGGCATTAGGGTACCAAACCCAAAGTTAGTCATGTTTAAAGAACTATAATATAAAAAATCAAAGAAGCGGCGCAAAGCAGAACAATCATTATTTACTCCTACAAAAGAACCCGGGATGCCCTCATTAATTACAAAATAATCTATCCCGAAAGAAAACATAAGTAGAGCTATGTTATAGCCCATAAATTGCAGGAATATATAATAGGGTAGGTGCTTTTCGGTGGCTTCCTTTATCTTATTATAACTCTGTACCATAAAATAACAGGTTTTAAAAATAACAAGTATAAGGATGGTTATTTTAGTGGCAATCTGATTGAAAAAACCAATATTATCGAAACCATAAATAACTGCCCCTATCAAAAGTAGTATGAAAGCTTTAAATGCAGCAATAGATAATTTCATGATTTTTTTATGGGTTAATAATTGTTCTTTAATTGGGTAAAAATAATCAATTATTAATGCCGTACTAATAGAAGGCTTTTAACTCTTTTTATAAATTGCCAATAAAAGCAGTTATATTATACTGTTTTGTAAAATGAGATAAAGATGTACATTTGTTTCATTGGAAATTTTTAAAATATAAATCATGCATAATAAGATACTTGTTTTTTTGATGAATGGAATCATCGGCAGATGGTTTTTTATTTTGATGAATTTGATAGCTATCGCTTTTGATGTGTATTGCATCAGATTTATGATAGAAGTAATGATGCGTGGTGGAGATCATGCTACAGACCATGGTTTTGAAGAAATAAATGTTACCCTTAACGGTATTGGTGGTGTGCTGATTGCTCTTGGCGTATTAATGGAATCGCGAATAACCATTATGAAAATGACCGAAAAACCTATTGATGACCTGCAACATCACCTTAACGAGAGTGCAGAGTATTGCGGTATGGGTCTTCTGCTTATCGGGCTTTTTGTAGAAATATTTGCCGTGTTTATTGAAGTGCCAAACGCTGTGGTTAATACCAAAGGCATTGAGATATACCTCTATTCCTGCTGCATATTTTTGATAATAATTTCTTTGATTATTGAGTATGCTTATATAAAAGATACGATAAAAAGTTATTTTAAAACGCCACCACGTGTTGAATCAACACACGAGTAATTTTGATTTACTTTTTGTTTGAACAAACAAGGTTAAGGCATTCTACTTATCTTTAAATTATTTCCGTTATTTGCCCCATGCAAATTCTGTCTGATTATTCTCTTAAAAAGTATCACACTTTTAGCATAGATGTATCTGCGCAATACTTTACGGAGGTAAATACGGTTGCCGAGTTTAAAGAGTTACAGCAAACCCCTGTCTATAAAAACAACCCCCTGCTTATTTTGGGCGGAGGCAGCAATTTGCTCTTTACTAAAAACTATTCGGGCCTGGTTATTAAAAATAATCTGAAGGGCATGGAAGTTATAAAGCAAGATGAAGATCATGTTTGGCTAAAGGTTGCTGC
>CAJCJB010000213.1 GCA_903970545.1 Candidatus Saccharimonadota bacterium
CAGAGGTGCTTTTATGGGTATCAACTCATCTATACAACAAATATCGGGTGGTGTGGCAGCATTTGCAGCCGGTAAAATTGTGGTTCAAACAGAGAATGCTCCTTTGCAACATTATGATATACTAGGTTATGTGGTTGTGTGCAGCATGCTTATTACAATTGGTATGATGTACATTATTAATAAGCAGGTAATGGGTAAACAAACTACCCCTCCTGTTGAGAAAGCAAAAGAAGTTGTTGCAGCAGAAGCTGAGTAATTTAGCCTATAACCTTTAATTAATTCTTCGTACCTTAGTGTGGCACAAATTTTGTGTATATAATAAGGTATGAGGTTCTTCTCAAAGACTATCAAAATAATTGGCTCCTGCTTGGTACTTGGTCTTTTCTTCTTCTTTAAAGAAGATGCATTAACTTCTCATATCTCGCAAAAAATGGAGACACTTAGTTTACCTGCAAAAACAAATACAGCTTTTAAAGCGGGAGAAGTGCTTAGTTATCGTTTGCACTATGGTTTTATAGATGCAGGCACAGCTACCTTAGAGGTGAAACCCGAAATACAGGAGTTTGGAGGGCATCAGGTATACTATGTAGAAGGGGAAGGACATTCTAATAAAACGTTTGATTTGTTCTTTAAAGTGCGAGATGTATATAAAACCTATATAGATAAAGAGGCACTAGTGCCCTGGTACTTTATAAGGCGTGTTAACGAAGGAGGCTTTAAGTTCAGTCAGGATTACTTATTTAATCATTACACAAAAAAGGTTGACATAGTAGGTGATACAAATAAATATAATGTCCCTGAAGGTGTTCAGGATATGTTGTCGTCTTTTTATTATGCTCGTAATATAGATTTTACGGGTGCTAAAGAGAATGGCATCTATGAAATTCCAAGCTTTGTGGATAAACAAAACTGGACACTTAAAATAAGATATGTTGGCAAAGAAACTATCAATACCGATGTAGGAAAATTCAAATGTTTAAAATTCAGACCTATTATTCAGACAGGAAATATTTTTAAAAACGAAGAGGATTTATCCGTCTGGATTACCGATGATAAAAACCATATACCGATGCGTGCACAGGCTAAGATATTGGTAGGCTCCGTTAAGATGGATATAACAGGTTACAAGAATCTTGCTAACCCTACTTCTAAAGTAGAGTAAAATAAAACTGCCATAAACTTCTAACTTTACACTTTAAACTTAGTTGTATGCGTATTGTATTTATGGGCACCCCGCAATTTGCTGTTGCCTCTTTAAAGATTTTAGTAGAGAATAATTATAATATAGTAGGTGTTATTACCTCGCCGGATAAGCCTGCAGGCAGAGGGCAACAAGTGCAACAAAGTGCCATTAAAGAATTTGCGCTACAACATAATTTAAAAGTATTGCAACCAACCAACTTAAAAGACGAATCTTTTATACAGGAACTAAAATCATTACAAGCGGATTTGCAAATTGTAGTTGCATTTAGAATGTTACCCGAAAGTGTTTGGAATATGCCGCCTTTGGGTACATATAATTTACATGCATCTTTATTGCCTCATTACCGTGGTGCAGCACCTATTAATTGGGCCATTATAAACGGAGAGAAAGAAACCGGTATTACTACCTTTAAATTACAACACGAAATAGATACCGGTAATATTTTGATGCAACAAAAAGTTACTATCACAAATGATATGAATGCAGGGCAACTGCACGATATATTAATGATAGAGGGAGGAGATCTTATTTTACAAACTGTAAAGAAAATAGAGCAGGAAGATATTGTTTTAACCGAACAAAATAAATTGCTAGCTAATCAGGAAGTAAAGCACGCACCCAAAATATTTAAAGATACCTGTAAGATAAACTGGGACGATACATTAGAGAATATCTATAATTTAATTCGTGGCTTATCTCCATATCCCTGCGCATGGTCGGAGTTGCATACCACCAATGGTAAACAAATTGTATTTAAAATTTATCAGGCAAAACAGGAAGAAGCGCAACACGGCTTACCTTTCGGACAAATAAAAACAGATAACAAAAGATTTTTAAAAATTGCTACAAAGGTTGGTTTTATTAATATTACAGAGCTTCAGATGGCGGGAAAGAAAAAACTTTTTATTGTAGAGTTTTTAAAAGGATTTTCTTTTGATAATAATTCAGTTTTCAAGTAAAAAAGAGTTCCTTTATCCATAATACCCATAGCTGTTAGTTATAATAAAGTAGTTGCTATCAGCTAAACGTGGCTTGTTAATATGTTGAAAACATACATTTAACAGGTGTTTCAAGGTATTTTATTAACAAACAGGCTGTTTATCAACAATATTATCACTTTTTTTAAATAAAACCCTTGACAAGTAAGCTTTCTATGTATATATTTGCTCTGTTCAATTAAATTAAAGTTTAACCCTTAAAAAAAACAAAACATGAACAAAGGTGAATTAATCGATGCTATCGCATCTCATTCAAAGTTAACAAAAGCTGACGCTGGTCGTGCTTTAGAGGCAACTCTTGAAACTTTTGAAAAACAATTAAAAAAAGGTGACCGTATTGCTTTAGTAGGCTTTGGTTCTTTTTCTATTACTAAACGTGCTGCACGCATGGGCCGTAACCCTCAAACAGGAAAAGAAATTAAAATTGCTGCTAAAAAAGTGGTTAAGTTTAAAGCTGGTTCTGAATTAGCTAAAAAAGTTAACAAGTAATCTTTAATTTTTTTTAATAAAAAGCCTCACAGAAATGTGGGGCTTTTTTATTTTGTGTTATTAAGAATGAAGCGCAGCACTTATTGTTATAATGAGCTTTACTAAGGTTTACAACAAACACACAGGGACAAGGAGCTAAATCTTACTTATATAGCACCTTCATTTCTACACGGCGATTTTTGGCGCGCCCTGCTTCCTTGTCGTTGCTTTCAATAGGTTGGATTTGCCCAAACCATTCGGTAACAATTTTATCGTCTTTAACACCTTTGCTTACTAAGTATTTCTTTACTGCCTTCGCACGCTTTTCAGATAATAGCATATTAGCTTCGGGTTTACCCTGGTTATCAGTATGTCCTGATAGTTTTAGTGTCCAGTCATTGGCATGTTGTTTCATTAAATCTGCCAATTGATTTAAAGATGGATACGATGTTTTTTTAATAATATCATTACCGGTAGCAAAAGCAAGACTTGAAAATGCTTTCTCTAAAATCTTTTTCTCGGCTGCTTTAATCTCAACAGGCGGGCAACCTTTTAGTTCTTTTTTTCCGGCAACAGTAGGGCAATCATCATCTTTATCAAGTACTCCGTCGTTATCGGTATCAGGCCAAGGGCATCCTTTGTTTTCAACCGGTCCTGCCACATCAGGGCATGCATCATTTTTATCCAAAACAGTATCACCGTCTTTATCAGGGCATCCTTTTAGTTCTTTTGGTCCTGGCGCATCAGGACACGCATCATATTTATCAGGTGTGCCATCTAAATCTTTATCAGGGCAACCCATAAACTCTGCTGCACCTGCTTCATCAGGGCATTCATCATCTTTGTCAATTATTTTATCACCATCTCTGTCAGGGCATCCGTTAAACTCTGCTAAGCCTTTATCATCCGGACATTTATCATCACCATCAGCAATGCCATCCCCATCTCTGTCAGGGCAACCTTTAAGTGACTTTAACCCCTTAACATCGGGGCAGGCATCTTCTCTGTCAGGTATACTGTCTCCATCTCTATCGGGGCAACCGCCAAACATAGCAGGTCCGGAAATATCAGGGCAAATATCTGTCTTATCAGGAGTACCATCTTTATCTTTATCTTTTGGTATCTTACCAATAGTGATATTAATTCCGAATCGAAGATTAACATTCTTACTATAAGCAGGAATAAGCACAGAGCTATTTGTTCCTGTTTGGTATTTATCAAATATTAAAAAACTTAAAATATTATCGCTTACTACATAAAACTGTACAGGTCCGGTAAATACAAGACCAAGGCCCACATTATCATAACTTCTGTTTATCATAGAATAACTTAAAGAAGTAGAAAACCAACGTCCTACTTTATTATTAAACGATAAAGCAAGTGCAGGATGTAATTGTTTATCGGCATAACGCCCATTTACAACTACACCTATATTATTCTTTTCATTCAACCAGTAATTACCTCCCAAATAAAATTGGGTGGTAAGCATAGTAGTATACGATTTATGAACCGTACTAACACCAAAAACCTTTGCTAAAGTATCTCCTGTGTTTTGTACTGATTTCCCAAAGTTTGCAGAATCGTTTATTGCCTGATTTAGATTAAATCCATTGTATTGGACACTTGCGTTTGGGTTGTTGCTTACATAATTGGTGGTGTATTGCTTCCATGATATAAAGCCCAAATCGATAAGACTTGCCGAGAACGTAAATTTTTCATTTAGTTTATAAGTAGCACCTATATCAATGGCTGCACCGTGATTCTTTCTACCGGGAGTAAAACCTAAAATAGAAGCTTCATTTTTATCAGAAGCACTATCAACACCCGCAGTATTTACATTTACATTAGCACTTCCTGTTAAAGCATAATACTGGCTATTGGTATTTAAAGTAGCACTTGATTTTTCGGTATTTACATTTTCTATTCCGCTTAAATATTTAAGCCTGCCACCAATGGTGAATTTATCATTAACCTGGCGGGTATAATTAAAACCCCATTCTCTATAATGAGTAGCATCTAAACCCGGAGCTAAATGCATATCGCGGTTTAGGTTAGCAGCGGCACCGTTTCCGTTAATGGCAAAATCAAACAAATCTTTGGTATAATTAAAACGAACATCTGCCCGTTCGGTTATATTGAAACTAAAATAATTACGCTTCTTTACTTTAAACCCGAAGCTTAGTATATCTACATGTGCATTTACATTCAGACTATTGTTTGTACTTAACTTTCCAAGAAAACTACTTGCATTAACTGAAAGGCCTCCATTGGTAGGATCTTTCTGAATTAAATCGTGCATGGTAAAACCACTGTTACCGTAGTTTATATAATTAGAGGATATGCCGGGCAAACCAATATTAATATTGGTTAAAGGCATAGCTCCCGGATTTACATACACAGCCTGAGGTATTGCCTGCATATTATATAAAGTAAGACTTTGTTGTGCAAAGCAGACTTTAGACGAGAGACCTGACACAAGAAACAAAATGAAGATTAATTTTTTCATAGAAAATAGAAGCTTGGTATGTTTTTAAAACTTAATATACAATTGAACATTAACACCAAGTTTGATATCAAGATTGTAGTAATCATAAATTTTTACATTGGTAGTTCCATTATTAATAGAGTTAACGGTAGCTCCCATAAGAATATATTTTACTTTATTTAACTGTGGTATTACACTACTTGGAATAGTAAAATCTGCTGTATTTTGAGTAGCTGTTGTAACAATGCCATTACTACCTATACTGGCTGATGGCATAACTAATTGCTTGGCATGGGGTATTAGTGAATCGATAACGTTGTAAGCCGAATCAACAAAAACTATGCTCATATCCACATCTAAAGGAAAGCCGTTACTAATATATGTTCTCACTGTAATTGCCTCTACATTATTGGTATTTAAGTTAAAGTTATATTTTACAGTATCCTGAAACATAAAATTAGTAACCGTTCCATGAAGAGGTAAATCAAGTTCTAAGTTTACATCAAACTGACTGGTATCTGTTATAAAGTTGGTATAAACCGATCCGGCAGGGTTTGATTGTGAGGTTACATTATAAATAACATTTTTAGGGAAATTGTTTATCAACGTATTTATATTACTGTTACCATTAGTTAACGTAAAACTATTTGTTGCATTTTGCCCAATGGTTGCAGGCTCCGGAATTACCAAAGGGCTTAAAGGATTAGGTGAGCCTGTATAGTTAATAGGCATTAATGGTTGCCCGGGGGTGTAGCCATCAAATAAATTAAAATTGGCGTTAATATGTAACCCGTACGAGTTAGTTAAAGATATTTTTATGGATGGGTTTACAATATGAATGATAGCCCCCCCTAAAATACTACTGCTATTTTGAAAAATAGTAACAGGAACCGTATCTGTATTGGGCGATAAAAACTGTTGCCCTAAATACCCTATAATACTATTGTAAGCTACATTAGAAAAAGTTTCGGTAAAAGAAACTGCATCACCTACATTTGTAGGATTAGTAGATTGAGAAATTACAATATCATACAGCACCTTTATTTCGTTATGTGTTGTACCTCCATTCGTCATGTCTATAGTATATCCATTTAAAGAATAAGTCTCTGCAACATTAATAGGCCCTGTATAAGGAACAGGTACTGTAACAGGAATAGTTTGGGTAAAAGCGACACCACCTAAGGTTGCTCTCGGAATGGTAACTTTTATACTTGCACTATGTTCAATAGCATAATTAAGATTAATACCTAAGGTAGCTGTTTTGCAATTAAGCGTATTTATTTGAGTGGTACCGCCAGGCTGAAAATTAATTAAAGAAGAATCTGTAATGGTATATGTACTTGCAGGTGGTAATGCACTTATAGCAGCCGCATCAACAATAGACAAACCATAACTAAGAGTAACCGGGGTTTGAGCAGGCATAGGATTGGGAACAACACTGGTAGCAGGTAATGAGAATAGATTTCCTTTATATACTAAGATAAGTAATCCAGCAGAATCTGTTACTTGCCCATTTTTATTGGCTTTACTCATTATATCAGCCATCGTAAGTGATGAGTATACCAATGGGCCGGCATATTGCGGATTGATAGAACTATTACCCGATTTGGTTACATCTATCTTCTCTTTTACACAGGCTTGAAATGCAGTTATAACTACAAATAAAACAATACAGAACGAACTTAATTTGTAAAAGTGCTTCTTCATCCAAAATAATTTTAATGTAAAAGTAACATAAGTCCTGAAATGTTAAAATATTTAACAAAGATTCGTTTGTTTTTTTCAGGATAGCTATATTTATTCAAACATTGCATTATTTTTTCTAGGATTGCAATATTTTTTTCAGGAACGCTTTATTTGCCCAAACATTGCAATAATTTTAGAAAGATTGCAATATTTATTTAGAGATTGCTATATTTTCTGAAACATTGCATTATCTTTTAAAATAATGTGTTATCTTCTTTAACATTACATTATTTATTTTGGGATTGCATAATTTTCAAAAAGATAGCTAAGTTCACCTAATCAGGGTAACATTCCCTTTCTTAAAAGATTTTTTGCCATCGTTGCAGGTAAATGTAACGTAATAGCCAAACACATCGGGGTTACAGGGTTTCCCGTTAAAAATACCATCCCAGCCCTTATTTATATCATTGGTAGCAAAAACCTGCTCGCCCCAACGGTCATAAACTGTAAAATAAATATCGGTTACAAAAGCACTACGGGCATATAATATATCATTTCTACCATCATTATTAGGTGTAAAGGTATTGGGTACAAACACCGTATTTTCATTACAAGAGGCATCAAGCACATAAATGGTTACGCTGTTTAACCTAAATACACAACCGTTCGGGTCTATATAAATGGCATTATAGGTGGTAGTGTGGTGCGGGCTTGCCACAGGGTTTAAAATACTATCGTTACTTAGGTTATAATCGGGTGTCCAAACAATATAACCACTATTTAAAGAAGTGCTAAGCTGAGAAGAGTTACCATCTATAATAGTATCGGGAGAGGCATATACTGTAAGCACAGTAGATGAATAAACAGGTACGGTAATATTAGTATGTAGTATAGAAGGTCCACAGGTATCTCCTAAACTATTAATTTGAGTAATATATAAAGTATAATGTGTGGTTGCCGTTGGGGTAGCAATAGGGTCGTGCACATAAGCACTATCTAAATTGTAAGCAGGAGTCCAAGTATAAGAAATACCTCCTATTGCATTTAATTGAACTTTTTTGCCACTACATACGATTACACTCTTTGAAATACTAATGGGTTTAAATCCTGAAAGAGGAAAGGAGTGTTTTATACTATCCGGGCAATTATATTGGTTATTTACTACTAATGTTATAGTGTATGTACCCGGCTTTGTGTAAGAATGTACAGGATTTTGACTAGAATCTATACCTGTACTATCACCAAAGTTCCATGCCCAACTGTTTACAATGGTATAAGAAGAATCTTTGAATGTAACCGTATTACCACAAGCATTTATAG
>CAJCJB010000214.1 GCA_903970545.1 Candidatus Saccharimonadota bacterium
CCCAGGACATACCTATTCGTTAAGGCTTGGTGATGATGCCCCCTATTTTAACCATGTTAATAACCCTACAGCTGCTAATCCGTTTAATCATCAAACCATATCTAATACCTTTTCGGTTTCGGCAGCCAGTCAAACTATTACGTATTGGTATGCTGTAGTTTTAGATCAGGCAGTTACAGCTGCACACCCACCAAGCGAACAGCCTTTTTTTAAAATAAGGATGTACGATCAAAATAACAACGAAATAACCTGCGCCCGCTACGATGTAGATTGTTCTCAGGCAGCCAATGTTGGAGGGTTTGATAGTTTAACAGATCCTACGGGCGATTATGAGTTTTATTATAAAAACTGGACTCCTATTCTAATTCCTTTGGTTAATTATGTTGGTCAAAACGTAACCATAACCTTTGAAACGTCTGACTGCGCCCTTGGCGGCCATTTTGGCTATGCTTATATTGATGTAGATTGTGCTCCTTTACAACTTGTGATAGCTCCGCCTCAACCCTGTATAGGAGGTAATACTGTTTTAACGGCACAGGCGGGTTTTGCTTCATATGATTGGACAGGACCAGGTATTGTAGGCTCAAGCACCACTCAAACAATTACCGCTAATATAGGTGGCACCTATTCGGTTACCATGACAACTTTTTCTAATGCCGGAGATACGGGTTGTACGCTTTTTTTATCGGGCACTTTTACCAACTCTACCATAGCTCCTGTAGCCTCATTTTCTGCTACTACCGCTTGTTTAAACGTTAGTACACAGTTTACGGACGAATCTTCATTGTTACCCAATCAAGGTTCAATAGATGCGTGGAATTGGAATTTTGGTGATGGAGGAACATCTACTTCAGATAATCCTTCGCATTTGTATGCAGCAGCAGGTACTTATCCGGTAACGTATACCATAACCAGTTCGGTTAATTGTACGGCAACCTATACCTCTATGGTTACGGTAAATCCTTTGCCAACTTCTTCTTTTTCTGCAGCTCCCGTCTGCCAAGGAACAGCTACCAACTTTATTAATTCCTCAACAGGGGGAGTATCTTATAATTGGAACTTTGGAGATGGTTCTGGTACATCTACTAATCAAAACCCATCGTACACGTATGCCAATCCAAATGTTTATACGGCTTCTTTAACCACCACAAATAGTTTTAGTTGCTCGGCTGCTTCAACTAATACTGTATTAGTAAATTTATTCCCTACTGTATCTTTTGCTGCCCCACCTGTTTGCTTGGGTACAGCCACTTCGTTCGATAATTTTTCTACGCCAACTACAAACATGTCTTATACCTGGAGCTTTGGAGACCCATCTACTACTACCGATACATCAAGTTTACAGGCTCCTACCTATCTCTATCCGGCTGTAGGAACCTATACGGTAACCCTTACGCTTACCCCAACAGATGGATGCGTATCAACCAAAACAAATACAATCAGCGTTAATCCCATACCCAGTGTTTTAGTTACATCTCCATCACCTACGGTTTGCTGGAATGTTTTAGTACCCGCACCTACGTTGGTTAATACGCCAAATAGTCCCAATACTACTTTTTCATGGGCAAATAGTAATCCTGCAATAGGTTTGTCTTTAAGTGGAGCAGGAGTACCCCCGGCCTTTACATCGGCTATAAATAATACAAGTAATAACATAGATGGTGTAATATCTGTAACACCTACGTTAAACGGATGTACAGGTCTGCCGGCAAGCTATACGGTTACTATAGTGCCAACGGCACTTGTTACACATATAAATCTTAATTATTGTCCTGGAGATGCTGTACCAACAGTTTCCTTAACAGCTACGCCACCTGCTGCTACCCCTAATATAACATGGAGTACAACAGCCGTTCCTAATATAGGATTAACTACCACAAGCGGAGGTAATTTCATTCCCGGCTTTACTGCCATTACAGGGGTTACAACTGCGCAAAGTAACCTTATTACGCTGCATGATAATTATGGTGGTTGCGAAGGACCGGGTTCCAGTTTTAGTATTACTATTAACGCTAATCCTGTTGCAAAATTTACTAACTCATCTGCCTGTACCGGGAACCCGACAAATTTTACGGATGAATCTTTTTCTAATAGTGGGTTTGTTGATCAGTGGAACTGGAATTTCGGAGATGCTTCTTCTGTTGCACAAAACCCGTCCTACCAATTGCCTTCATCCGGAGATTATACGGTAAATTTAGAGGTTACCACTAATTTTGGTTGTAAAAGTGATACAACAGAAATGGTACATGTTAATCAGAGTGCTGTTATCAATTTCTATGCAGATACGGTAAGTTGTACACCGCTTGCAACTGTTTTTACAGATGTAATTTCTATACCCGTCGTGCCCATATCAACATGGAGTTGGAGCTTTGGGAATGGAGATACCGCTACTTATAGTACGCAAACGGTGGCAACGCAAACATATAGCAATGGCTCGCATACACAAATTAAAAACTATTCGGTATCTTTAACTGTTGTTACGGATAGCGGATGCGTTACTAAAGTTACAAAAAACAACTACATAACTGTTTATCCTCAACCTTTGGCAGGTTTTTCATGGGGGCCAACAAAAGTTAATATTCTTGACCCTGTTGTTAATTTCCAAGATCAATCAATAGGTGCATCGGGGCTTAATGCCTATAACTGGAATTTTGGCGATATATACGAAACTGTTGATTCGCTTAATTATTCGTCTATTGAAAACCCCACACATACCTATAGTGATTTAGTACCCTATACGTATGACGTAACGCAATATGTTCAAAACATATATGGCTGTAAAGATTCTATAACTGAAACCGTAACCATTCTTGATGCATTTACTTTTTATATACCTAACTCGTTTACGCCTAACGGAGATGGTTTAAATGAAGGATTTAAAGGCACAGGTATAGGTATTGACGATGCTACGTATAATATGTGGATTTTTGACCGTTGGGGGTTGATGATATTTCATGCTACCGGTTTGGAAACCAGCTGGGACGGGCGTTTAAATGGGGTGAAAGTTCAGGAAGATGTTTACGTTTGGAAAGTACATTTTGATGATGTTTTCAATAAAGCGCATGATTATCATGGAACGGTTACTGTACTTAAATAAAAATAAATACTGCAGTATCAGATAATTGTGTATCTTTGCGTACTTCTTTAAGAAGATTGTATCTCAATCTGTTTGTAACAAAAATTGCAATTCGATAAATTTTACATTTTCTTACTAAGTAAACGAGAGGGCGTTTTTAGTATTTACGCGTTCTTTCGGTTAAATTAAACAAATACAAATAATTAAAATAACAAAACAAAAATGAAAAACGGAGTAGTAAAATTTTTTAACGAAACCAAAGGTTTCGGATTTATTAAAACAGATGGAACAGGAGAAGAAATCTTTGTTCACGTATCAGGTATCCAAGACGAGATTCGCGAAAACGACAAAGTTGTTTTTGATGTACAAGAAGGTAAAAAAGGATTAAATGCTGTTAATGTAAAACTTGCATAATTTTTTTTAGTATTTCCTAATACAAAAAACGCCGACTAATTAGTCGGCGTTTTTTATTTATAATACTTTCTAATTATTACTGAGGCAGTAGAGGCTTTTTAAGTTTAAACCTCTTGTCATTTCAACCGTAGGGAGAAATCTGACTATATTAGTTTTCTCAGTTGTTCCTTCTTCGAAATGACAAAATGGATTATTTTTCCAACAATATTCTACAACGCTAACTGCTTATAATAAAACTTCTTTCGCTGAAAGCAGGTAATGTAGGTGCTGCTTCATAAAAGTATTTTATTTCGTCTTTAGTGTCCATTAAACCCAAGCTATAAAGCACAGGCACATAATGGTCGGGAGTAGGGGAAGCAAGCTTGCCAAGTTTATGACTGTTTTCATAATTAATAAGATTGGCAAAATTTCTTTCATCAATCTGTTTCTTTAGCCAGGCATCATACTCTGTTTCCCATCCGTAAGGCGTCATATCGTTAGTACGCATTTTTTGCCCTGCCAGTTTTAAATTATGAATAAGAGAACCACTGCCTATGATAAGCACTCCTTTATCGCGCAAGGCTTTTAATTGCTTACCCAACTCATAATGATATTCGGGTTTTGCATGGTAGTCAATACTCATTTGGAAAACAGGCACGTTTGCATTCGGAAACAAGTGCATCAACATAGGCCATGCACCATGGTCTAAGCCCCAATCGGTTGTTTCGGATATGGAAGGGATTATTTTCTTTACTTCGTGTGCAATATCGGCAGCACCTTTTGCATGATAAATTACCTCGTAATATTCTTTCGGGAATCCATAGTAATCGTATATCTGTTTTTGCTCGGGCGACACGTTTACATACGTTCCCTGTGTGCACCAGTGTGCTGAAACAATTAAAGCGGCTTTTACTTCAAAATTATTTTGCAGGTCTTTACCCAACTCAAAAAGCGAGTTCCAAAACGGGCGTTGTTCTCTTGAAACGGGTATATCCATCGGACTGCCATGCGAAGTGAAAAGCACGGGCATTTTTTTGTTTTGTACAGGTAGTTCGTCTGTAAATTTTTTAAAACTGCTTAATGTGCTCATGGCGCTAAGTGCTAAAATTGTTTGTATAAATTCTTTCCGTTCCATTGTCAATTAGGCTTCTTAACGTTAGATGGCTTGTTAGTTTGGTAACCGAAAAACTTTGTATAAAGGTACTTTAATTTTACCGTAAAGCATTAGTTAGCTTGGTTTCTAATAGGATAGTGACCTTATAGGAATAGGCGCCTTACAATTCATTACTTAACATAATGTAAATTATAAGATTAATTAGTATATTGCAGCTTTTACTCTGAAATAGCATGGAAATAGCAAGTCTCATTAGCTTTGCTGTTAGTACAAACTTGTATTATTATATATATATTTGCTTTATGGCAAATGATAATTCAACAATAATGTCTATTGCAGTAGACAATTCAAAAAAAGTACTTGTTTATCAAAGTACTGTATTGGCTTATGATAAAAATGATAGACTGAGTTTCAATATAGATACAGATGGGTTTAAATACAATATTCTATTTCAGTTTATAGATTCTGGTGAACAATTTTCAACTACATTTTTTGAGAGTATTGAAAACTCTAGTTTACATTATATTTTACATAATTGGGATTTTCACACTTGGGTTGAAATATCTGCACCTGTGTTAATAACCGTAAAAGATTCTAAAGAGAATTATTTAATGAAATTTAGAAACAACTCACAAAAAAGCGGTACATGTAGAGAATTTAATTTAACTATCTGGAAAGCTATATAAAGCACCTATGGAAGCAAAAGAAAATAAAGGACCTAATGGTGTAGTTCAAAAAAAATGGTTTTCTATGTTGGTTGAGAAAAACTCTACAGGTGTTATAGTTGGCATATTAATGTTTTTGGTATTAATTGGATTACTTTGTTATTCTTTAATTCTTAGTAAAGTTCAAACTGAATATAAAGCAGATAATGTATCAGTTGGATTAGTATCCTTATTAAGTATGTTAGCCGGATTTTTTGTGGCTGGGCTTAAAAAATAATTTATTTCTAATTATTACACCAAAATAAAAAGAAACTACAAATCCTTCGGCAGCTTATCTGTTCCAAAATAGCGCTCCAGTTTAATGCGCTTTACTTCATCATCTATGGTATATTCCCAAACCATGCGGTGTTCGTCTATCTCTGCTATTTCATACACTTCGGTTTCTATGGGGTGCATGGGGTGTTTTATTTCCAGTATGTTTTTACCGTCGGCATCCTTTAACTCATATATAGCCGGTTCAGCTTTGGGGTAATCATAATCAGTATAAATACAAACATCTCTGTTCTGCATAAACTCATACCATTCGCCTTTAGCGTTTGGCTTAGGTCTCCACTCCCCTACCAATAATTCGGCAACAAGAATACTCATACTCAAATGTACAGTTTTTACATTACCTTAAGCATAAAAAAACGCACCTGATAGGAAATTGCAGTAACCTAAAAGATGCGCTTTATCTTAACCTATGAAAACGGGAAACTACCCCCGCACTGCAAAACTACTATGCAAAAGAAATGTATGGTGTTAAAGAATCTTATTTAACAGCTTTGTTTTTTTTTAACGCATTAATTCGCGTCCTAATCAAAATGTCCTTACAGTTTTTACCTGAGTCCTAAGCCCCTGAAACCCTTACACAGCAGTATTTAAAGTATACATAAGCTTATTGCAAATGGAGCTAAGTTTACAAAATGTTGACGTAAGCTATTTGCTACATGACGTAGATTACTTGCAGCTATACAGCAGCTTATTTCATACTGATGCCCATATATTGGGTGCCTAAACAGGCATCTGCACACCCCATGCACCACCCAAAACAGGGGGCTAAACTAATGTAGGAGCTATATCATACTGTGCAAGGTTTCCATGAGCTTATGTTAAGCTTTAAGTAACATTTGTAAGGTTTAGACAGGCTTACGTTAAGTGCGGGAAAACGACTGCAAGAGGCCAACAAACAACTGCAAAGTTTTGTATAAACTGTAAAATTATACTGCTTAATAATTTGAAATGGTTTTTTATTTAAAAACATTTTTTTGCAAATAGCCCCAAAAGCATTGATTTTACAGCCTATTCAAAAAAAGTTTCATTTATTTTTGAAGTTTAACATAATTTGTGAGGGCTGTTTTTAGCATCTTGGCATGGTATTTGTAGAGCTATAAGTA
>CAJCJB010000215.1 GCA_903970545.1 Candidatus Saccharimonadota bacterium
AGGATGTTATACAAAATCAGTTTTTGTACAGAATTAATTATTAAGTTCGTTGCAATAAAAACCGTATTAAAATGAAAAAATTATTATTAATAGCGGCAAGTGCAGTAATCGTAAACTTTGCGCAAGCTCAATTATATGCAGGTAAAGAAACCACTATTCATTTTTTATCTAAATCGTCTTTAGAAGATATTGAGGCAAAAAACAAAGTTGCCAAACCTGTTTTAGATATCTCTACCGGAGATATCCAGATTAAAATACCGAACAAACAATTTAAGTTTAAGTCGTCTGTAATGGAAGAGCACTTTAACGAAAACTATATGGAAACCGAGAAGTATCCTTATACCACCTTTAAAGGAAAAATAAATGAGAAGGTAGATTATACTAAAGATGGCGAAAACAAAGTAACCTGCACCGCAACCATGGAAATGCATGGAGTTACCCAAACCATTACCATACCTGGCACCATAACCGTGAAAGGAACTCAGGTAACTGTTGTTTCTAATTTTATGGTTAAGTTAGTTGATTATAAAATTAAAGTACCTTCTTTATACATTAAAAATATAGCCGAAGAAATAGCTGTAGATATTAACTCTGTAATGGAGCCTTACACTTCTAAAAAATAATCGTGTTGGGATAAAGTTTAACACGAACGAGGTGTTTTGTTAAATACAATTCTTTAACATTTTGCATCAATAATACTTTATAGATTTACGCTTCAAAAAAATCATTTGAAATCGTTAAAGCTCAAAACTCACTTTGTAATCCTTCTGTGCCTTTCATTTATTGGATGCAAAACGGATGAATTTGGTAAGGGTGGAAAAGCCCAAATTTATGGATATGTAGAATTTACAGGTAATTTTAAAGGTACTTACCTTAGCAATGTTAGAATTTATAGTAACACCAATGTATACATGAAATACGGAGCTACTTCGTATGCAGGTAGTGATGTTACGCAATATGATACGCTTGTTACCGCAGATGCTAATGGTAATTATGACTTTGGTACGATGTATGAGGGCGATTATTATTTGTTGGCTGTGGGTAATTATCTTGATGCCCAAAACAATTCATATCCTATGACTGGTGGACTTGAGGTTAAAATTACTTCCAAAAAACAAAAATGTAATTACAATATTGGTGTGGGTCAATAGTAGTGATGAGAAGTAGAGGTAATCAGCTTACGGAATTACAATAACATACTTATAATTATGATTGTTTGGATTAGCTCCAAAAACAATATCTCCGTTTGGCAACTGTGAAACCGATGTACTACCATTATATAAGAGTGGGCTTAAATCACAATCACAATGTACTTGCATGGCAAAATTATTTTCATAAAGTCCTCCTAAATGTGAAAATGTACCTGCAAACTGACTGGAGAAAATAGTTCCCTGACTAAGTACAGACGGATATACCCATTTATGTCCATTAAGGGAAATACCCGGAAATGGGTAACTATATTGGGTTCCGTTGATATTAATATAAGAAGAACCGGCAATAGGTGTGTACGTATCTGTAGAATCTGAAGGAGCAGCCCACCATGTGAAAGTAAGATTTCTGACGGGGGGTGAAGAAACTATGTTTGATTTTTTATGGCAACCAACAAAAAAAAGAAGAGCAGCAAACAATAATAGATTCTTCATTTTACAAAAGTAATTAGTTGATATTCATATCTCCGCAAGCGTATATTTTTCGCATAGAGCAATGTAAACTATTGGATTGCGCATGAAACTGATACACCTGCAGCTGGAGTAGCTAATCCGGTACAAGTTATTGTGGCATGAGACTTAGTATCATCTATAACCGTTGTTGTTGTCTCATATGGAAATCCCGGTTGAGCAATTGTACAAACACAATTGTATTTCTTTTTACAAGAAGTCATTAATAAGGTAGCTAAAACTATAAAAGACAAGATAACTTTTCTCACAAATTGACGTTTAATCCTTGTATTAAGGAATAATCTCTAAAATTACAAATAATTCTCTTTTGAGCTTTAGATTAAAAGAATTATACATTCATAATAAAACCTAAATTTTATCTTTGCACATGCAAGAAAGTATTCTCATTTTAGATTTCGGTTCACAGTTCACACAGCTTATAGCACGTCGTGTGAGAGAACTAAATGTTTACTGCGAAATTCATCCTTACAACAAAATCCCCGAAATAACTTCTGATTTTAAGGGGGTTATTCTGTCGGGTAGTCCATATAGCGTTAGAGAAGTTGATGCACCCAAACCTGATTTAACCAATATAAAAGGAAAGATACCCCTATTGGGCGTGTGTTATGGAGCGCAATATTTGGCGCATTATTATGGAGGAGAAGTTGCGCAAAGTAACTCCCGCGAATATGGCAGAGCGCATTTAGAATATGTAGATAGTAAGAACGAATTATTTAAAAATATTAGTGAGGATTCTGTAGTATGGATGTCTCATGCCGATAGCATTGCCCAAATACCTAATAACTATGAGATTATTGCCAGCACTCACGATGTAAAAGTTGCAGGCTTTGCCGTGAAGAATGAAAAAACTTACGGCATTCAGTTTCACCCCGAAGTGTATCATACCAAAGAGGGTACTCGCCTAATTAGAAATTTTGTAATAGATATTTGCGGTTGTACAGGCAGTTGGACTTCTTCTTCTTTTATAGAAACTACCGTTGCCGAATTAAAAAGTAAGATAGGTGCAGATAAAGTTATTCTTGGTTTATCGGGCGGTGTAGATAGCACGGTAGCAGCGGTATTATTGCACAAAGCCATTGGCAAAAACCTGCATTGCATATTTGTAGATAACGGA
>CAJCJB010000216.1 GCA_903970545.1 Candidatus Saccharimonadota bacterium
TTTTAATAATTCTGAAAGTTTTTTTGCGTAATCTTCATACTTTTCTGATATAGGTAAAATAATAAATTGCTCGGGCGATAACCATAATGGGAAATTACCAGCACAGTGCTCTATTAATACAGCAATAAAACGCTCTAATGAGCCGAAAGGTGCTCGATGAATCATCACTGGGCGATGTTTTTGATTATCACTACCGGTATATTCTAACTCAAAGCGCTCGGGTAAATTGTAATCAACTTGTATGGTACCCAATTGCCATTTTCTTCCGATGGCATCTTTTACCATAAAGTCAAGTTTTGGACCATAGAAGGCTGCTTCGCCATATTCAACTACGGTACGTAACCCTTTTTCTTTAGCAGAATCTATAATAGCCTGCTCGGCTAAATTCCAATTCTCATCACTGCCAATATACTTTGCTCGGTCTTCTTTATCGCGTAAAGAAATTTGTGCGGTGTAGTCTTTAAAATCTAATGCTTTAAAAACATGCAGCACCAAATCAATTACTTTACAAAACTCTTCGTTTACTTGGTCGGGACGACAAAATAAATGCGCATCATCTTGTGTAAAGCCACGCACACGGGTTAAGCCGTGCAACTCTCCTGCTTGCTCATAACGATATACCGTTCCGAACTCAGCATAACGAACCGGTAAATCTTTATACGATTTTGGGTGTGCTTTGTATATCTCACAATGATGCGGACAATTCATCGGCTTTAAAAAGAACTCTTCATTCTCACGCGGAGTTTTAATAGGCTGAAAAGAATCTGCTCCATACTTTTCGTAATGACCCGAGCAAACATATAAATCTTTCAAAGCAATATGCGGAGTAGCCACAGGCAAATACCCTGCTTTAATTTGCGCACGTTGCATAAACTGAATCAATCGCTCGCGCAAAGCAGCACCTTTAGGCAACCACAACGGCAAACCCATACCAACTTTTTCAGAGAAATGGAATAACTCCAGCTCTTTACCCAGTTTGCGGTGATCGCGTTTTTTGGCTTCTTCCAGTAATGCTAAATATTCTTTTAGCTCTTTATCTTTAGGGAAAGTGATACCGTATATACGGGTAAGCATTTTGTTCTTCTCATTACCGCGCCAGTAGGCACCGGCAAGGTTCATCAACTTAATAGATTTGATGAAGCCTGTGTTTGGAATATGCGGACCACGGCATAAATCGGTAAAGTTACCCTGTGTGTAAAAAGTGATTTCTCCATCAGGCAAACCGTCAATTAATTCGAGTTTATACTGGTCGCCTTTTTCGGTAAAGTATTTTATGGCATCAGCCTTAGAAACATCTTTGCGCACATACTCACTTTTTTTATTGGCAAGCTCCTGCATTTTAGCTTCTATTTTAGGAAGCTCTTCGGGCGTTAAGGGTTTATCGCCAAAATCAACATCATAATAAAAACCGTTTTCAATAGCAGGGCCAATACCCAGTTTAACACCCGGATACAAAGCCTCCAGTGCCTCAGCCATTAAGTGAGCCGACGAGTGCCACATGGTTTGTTTACCATCGGTATCATTCCATGTAAGAAGGGTTAAGTTGCAATCTTCGTTAAGGGGGCGTGTAGCATCCCAAACTTCGCCATTAATTTTGGCGGCTAATACATTGCGGGCAAGTCCTTCGCTAATGCTAAGTGCAACTTGCAATGAAGTGGTTCCTTTTTGATATTCGCGAATAGAACCATCGGGTAAAGTTATTTTTATCATATTTTGTTTTCTCCTGCTAACAACGCAGGTTAAGTTTCAGGTGCAAATATAAGGAATTGTTGAATGATACGTGGTAAATGTTATGGGCGTTCCGACGGTTACACCGTCGGGCTTTACGCGCTGCACGGCAGCTTGCTGCAATCCCTAACGCAATTACTTACAATATTTATTTATTAAATCAAAAGCGTCTATATCTTCTAATTCGCTTGCTTTCTCCCAATCAATGCAAGCACTCGTTTTATCTTTTAATATATATTTAGAACTTCCTCTATTATGAAAGGCAGCAGTTAACTTGGAATTTAAGCCAATTGCTTTATTAAAATCCTCAATAGCTTGTTTATAATCTCTTAATTCCATCATAGCCGTTCCTCTATAACAATAAGCATTAGCATCTTTATTATCTAATTCAATAGATTTATTAAAATCCTTTAAAGCTTTTTTATACGCATTTAGATGAAATTTTGAAATCCCTCTATTTAAATAAGCTTTAGGGCTGTTAGGATTTAATTTAATTACCATGTTATAATCTTTTATAGCCCCTTTATAATCCTTCTTGTCATATTTTAAAATACCTCTATTATAATAGGCTGTATCATTTTTAGGGTTTAGTTTAATTGCTTTCGTATAATTATCATTCTGCCCCTTCGCAAAAACAAAACATAGTGTTAATAAACAGAAAAGTATTTTTTTCATCCCCTCAAATATACAAAACATCCCTTCCTTATAATATAGTAAAAAAACAACGCGGCGGCAAATAAGATATAAACCCTGCCTGCCTTTGGGGTTGATAAGTAAATACAGGGGTTTGGCGCTTATTTAGTAACTTGGTTATCAGAAAGAAACCTAAACAAAGCAGATATACCAAACACCACAATATATACTAATCATTATCAAACAAGTTCCTTTTATAGCTGAGTGCACATCCGCAGTTGCAGTATACATGTGTACAGCAACTAAATACATGTATACAGTAATGGAATACATGTATACAACAACAAAATACACGTATACAGTAACAGAATACATGTGTACAGAAACAGAATACATGTATGCAGCAACACAATACATGTGTACGGGAATAGAAAAATCATCGCTATTGTGAGAGAGAAAAACAAAAAGGGCTTGCTGGAACCGTATATTGGCGTGTTTAGGGTGGTTATAAGTTAATTCGGAATTCCCCTCGCAACGACAAGCGTATTGAAACACCCAATGCTACAACTCATCAGATATATATAGCTTCTCCATTATTTTAGAGTAGGTATATATGCTAATATTGTTGCCATTTACGTCAAAACTTAAATACACTTTGCTTGTTTCCCATATATCTTTCTCTTTAGTACTTTGCTCGTGTCTGCTTTCGCCAAACAATAGTATCAGCTTGTTTTTTATATCGGCAGTTTTTATGCCTTGTGTTTCATCAAACTGCACGGTAATTTTATAGAGTTTGTTTTTGTAGTAGCCTAAGTTTATTTGTTTTACCTTATACTCAAAAACGGTTGGCACATCAGTACCAATATAGGTGTACCATTTGATGCGAACATCTTTTTGTTCGGGAGCTTCTTTTAAGTTTGCTTTATGTATATCATAAAAAGAACAGAGCTTAAATTTATTAATACCGTTTTTAGCATCTAAAGGCGGCACACCGGGTGGCGCTACTTGTGCAAAAGCGAGGTTAATACAACAGCAGATAAATAAGAATGCTTTAAACTTCATCTCTAATAATTAAAATCAGGTTGTTCGGGTAGCGTATATTTTCTGCCTGCGTTTATCTTTTTAAGATAGCCCATCAAAGGTTCAAAGTAGGCAAGCATAGGTTTGGCAGAGAAATCCTGCCCGATGCTTTTCTTTAAGTGCTCTCTCCAATCAACACTAGCACCGGGTTTCATTACAGTTTGTAAAAATGCACCAACCTCTTTATTGCCCCAGTAGTTGGTTGCATGTGGGTCTTGCTTTAAAATATTTTGTGCAATATGCTGGTGAAACTGAAACAGCAAAACATTGCTCATGCTATAATCATAATATTGCGCAGCATCATCGTTGATATGGGTTTTAGTAGCCGCATCGCAATACTCTTCTCCGCGAGGCTCATCGGGTTCAATTCCCTGAAAACGTTTTGCCAGTTCCCACCATAGTTTGTTGTATTGATTCTCTGGCAGATTCTTCGCGTATAAGTTATATTCAAACTCCGTCATAGTGCCACTACCCCAAGGGATATGCACGGCATATTGAAGCACTTCCTTCAGCAACATAAGGGTGTCGTTTGTTTTTAAGTTTTTATCCATCATTCCTAATCCTTGCAAGAAAGGCTTTTGCAAAGATGCCATACCCATCATAGTTCCAAAAGCTTCATGATAGGCTCGGTTAGCGCCGCTGCGCAATACAATAGGTACATCTGGGTTGCTGTAAGTTAGGTAATAATAAATATGTCCAAGCTCGTGCAGGGCAGTGCTCCACCATTCGGTATTGGCAATTACACTCATTAACGAGCGAACATCTTTATCATTATCAATATGCCATGCAGAAGCATGGGTATTCTTTTTATACCCTGCATCGGGCGCTACAGGATAAAGACTGCTCCTCTCCCAAAAGGTAGCAGGCAACGGGCCATAGCCTATGCTTTTATAAAACTCTTCGCCTTTTTTTACAATCCACTCGGCACCTTGCTTTTTTAAATAAGGATCTAAATCAAAACCCTTCACTTCTACCAGTTGAGACCACTCTTGTCCCCAACGATTAGGAAGCCAATGCGCCGGAAGGTAATCGGGTACATCTTTCTTATATTTCTTTGCCAACTCATAACGCGCCCATGTATGCAACTCACGATATAGAGGCCAGATGTCTTTAATCATGCCACGGGTGGTGGTCATTAATTCATCGGTACTCATACCATATTCAGAAGCCTGGTAAGCAAAGAAATCAGCATAACCCAATGGTTGTACGCTTTTGTTACGCAGCTCGCGGAGATTAACCAAGCCGTCTTTTAAAACCTTACCTACTTCTTTACTGGCTTTCCAAACAGCGAGGCGTTCTTTCTCGTTAGATGATTTTTCTAAAGTGCCATCGATATCATTGGGGGTAATTTCTTTTCCGTTTAGCGTAAACTTAAAACCATACAACAAGCCCGTTTGCTTATTTTGAGCGGCTATTTTTTGTTTCACCACATCTCCGGCTGCTTCGGGGTTTGCACCTGCATTAAAAATAATGGCTTTTAACTGACGAACCTGTATATCGCTTAGTTGAAGAGTATCCTTCTTATCTAAAAAGGCTTTGGCTTTTTCGGTTATGGCTTTGCCTCCTGTAAAGGTAGCCATGGCCTCATCGGCACGTGCCGCCGCATTTTCGGTAGCAGTATCTCCTTTTACAATATGAGTGTTTAACTTCCATTGCCCTTCGTTTGAGGCAATTAAATATTTTTGAAATTGTTTGTTGTAATCAACCAAAAAGCTATCTACACTAGCTTGCATAGCAGCTGTATTTTTTTCTTCTTTGGGTTTATTGTTACACGCTACAAACAGTAAGCTTGTTGCAATGGAGAGAGAGATTATTTTTTTCATAAGTATATTTTAAACAAGCGACAAATCTATAAAATAATGAGCTTAATGATTGCTTTAAAACGACGAGTTTTTTGCATTTATAAAAAACTGTTATATTTGGTTCCTCTACATCGGTGCTAATTATGAGAAAAGTTATTTGTTTTTTATTTCTATTGGTAATATCTGTTAAAATATTTCCACAGAAAGCAAAGTATTTAAAAGATTTTACGGAGGGAAATTACCTGCTATTGGAAAAGAATTACAGCATGGCTCTTGAAAGTTTTCAGTTGGCATATATGATTGATTCTAGCAATGCCAATATCAATTATAAAATAGGACTTTGCTACATGAATCTTCCTTCTAAAAAGAAGAAAGCCATGCCTTATATGGAGAAAGCTATTGTGCACATTAATAAAAATTACCATGAAGATGAGCCCAGTGAAAAAGGAGCACCCAAAGACGCTACTTATTGGTATGCTAAAGCGCTGCACCTTGCCGGAAAGTTTAATCAGGCAATGGTTGAATTTGAGAAATACAAAGAAGTAATAGGCAATCGCAACAAAGAAATAGTAATGGATGTGCAACGACAAATTGAAAGTTGTAAAAATGCCATTGAGTTTAGTAAAAATCCTGAAAATATTATTATTAAAAATTTAGGTGATTCCATTAATACTGAGTTCCCTGAATATGGCCCGGTAATAAATGGAGATGAAAGTGTTTTGATGTACACATCGCGCAGACCAGGCAGCAGAGGTGGCGAAAGAGGGCCTGATGGAAGTTATTATGAAGATATATACCTAAGTAAAAGGAAGTCTGATGGAAACTGGTCATATCCGAGCCATTTGGTTACAGGGCTTAACTCTAATTCCAATGAAGCTACTATCGGATTATCTGCCGACGGACAAAAGCTTTATATTTATAAAGATGATAATGGCGGAGATATATACTACAGTACGCTGAGTGGCGAACTTTGGTCAACCCCTGTACCTTTTGGAGAAGAAGTAAACTCTCTAAACTTCGAAAGTCATTTAACAGTTTCTTTGGATAGTAATTCGATGTATTTTACTAGCGAACGTCCAGGTGGTATTGGTGGGGTTGATATATACCGTTGTACAAGATTACCTAACGGAAAATGGAGCAAAGCTTATAGGTTAGATTCAACCATTAACACTAAATTTAATGAAGATGCTCCTTACCTGCATCCTGATGGAAAAAAACTTTTCTTCTCATCGGCCGGACATAATAGTATGGGTGGCCTAGATATTTTTTATACCCTTATAAATACTGATAGTATAGGGAATATTGTTTACTCTGCTCCCATAAATTTGAAAATGCCTATTAATACACCAGATGATGATGAATTTTATGTACCAACGGCTAATGGTATTCATGCCTATTTTTCTTCGGCACGCGAGGGTGGTTTTGGCGATCAGGATATATACATTGCCGATTTGCCGAAAGAAATTCAGGTTGACCCATTGGTTTTATTAAAAGGTGTTGTAACTTTTGATGGGATGCATGATCGTCCTGATAAAGTGGAGATTAACATTTTTGATGCCGCAACCAGTGAATTGGTTGCAAAATGTAAACCAAATGCCCTAACCGGAAAATACTTAGCTATATTAAATCCGGGACCACTTGGCAAAAAATTTATTCTTAAATATGAAGCGACCGGTTTTCAACCTATCTCACAAACGGTTGATGTATTGCCAGGATCTGCATATAGGGTAGTAGAAAAGGAAGTAGAGTTTGAGTTTATTAATATGGAAAGTAAATCGGCCACAACTATTTCTATGGGCGGATTGATTACTAATGAAGACATGGAATCTATTGTGGATGTGGAAATTATTGTAAAGGATAATAATACAGGAGAATTACTAAAGACATATACAACCAGTAGTGATGTTGGTTATTATTATCTTGTACTTGACAGAGGAAGAAATTACAACATCAGTTTTCAAGCACCGGGCTATTTGTTTCAATCGCAAAATGTGGATATTCCTAAAAAGGCAGAATCTCAACACGTAGAAATTATAAAAAGCATAAAGCTTGAGCATATTCAAAAAGGTGTGAAAATGGTACTTAACAATATCTTTTTTGATAAAGATAAAGCAACACTTCGAAAGCAATCTATGTTAGAGCTAGAGACTATATATAAGTTACTAAAGGAAAAATCTGATCTTATTATAGAAATTTCGGGATATACAGATAATCATGGGAGTGATGCTATAAACAAAAAACTGTCATTAGACAGAGCAAAGGCAGTGGTATCATTTTTAACAAAAAAAGGTATACCTTCCAAACAGCTTATAGCTAAGGGGTATGGTAAAGATAATCCTGTTGCATCAAATACTTTACCTAATGGTAAACCTGACTTGGAGGGAATGCAGAAAAACAGAAGGGTTGAAGTGAAAATTGAAGAATCTAAATAGATAAGAACTTCTTCTTATTTTGTATAAGTTCCGTATTTATCTAATAAGTAAATAAAAGAGCTAATGGTTGCTGCGCCTAATTCCAGTTCACGTTTATTTACATGTTCAAAAACATCATCAGCGGTGTGATGAAAGTCAAAATAGCGTTGTGAATCAGGTTCAAAACTAAATTGAGGTATGCCTTTTAATTTACTTATATCGGTTCCGCCCCCACCTTGTTTTATAAAAACATAATAAGGTTCAAATAAAGGTTGCCATTTTTTATAGTATGTCAAAGTATCTTGTTTGGCATCTACTCCAATAGCACGCGGACTAAAGCCCCCCATATCACTTTCTAAAGCAGCAATATGTTTTTTGCTCTCTTTAGAAGCTGACTCTGTATAAGTTTCTCCTCCACGAGTTCCATTCTCTTCATTCATATAAGCTATACAACGTATAGTACGTTTGTTTTTAATATTCAGTTTTTTAAACGCAGCTAACACTTCTATACTTTGAACAATACCTGCACCATCATCATGTGCACCTTCACCTAAGTCCCAACTATCCAGATGCCCACCCACTACAATAACTTCATTGGGGATTTCTTTCCCATGAATTTCACCTACCACACTATAAGATGGTTCATCAGGCAAGGTTACACAATCAGAATACAAATACATTTCAAGGTTTTTATTCTGAGATAGTAAACTGCTTAATTTTTCTGCCCCTCTAGCACTAATGGCAAATGCAGGAATCTTTTGTTTTACTAAACTATCATATTTCATCATTCCCGTGTGAGGGAAATCATTATCAGAGGTAGTCATAGACTTTGTTATAGAAGCCACTGCACCATATTTTACTGCCATAGATGCTCCACTACGATATTTAACAGCTTTTCCATACGCATTACCTGTATGAATAAACTCTTTATCAAAAGACACATTATAAAAAACAATATTGCCTTTTATTTTTTCTGTGCCAATTTTTTCTAATTCTTCAAAAGAAGAAACTTCTATAACTTTAGTCTTAATGCCATTAACAGGGGTTCCTATTGAGCCACCCAAAGCACAAACAGAAAGTGTTTCTGTTTTATTATTGTTATTTACTTCACATTTTTCTTTTTTCCCCCTTACCCAGTGTGGCACCATACAAGGGACTAAATAAATACTATCTACCCCTGCCTTTATCATGGCTTGTTTTGCCCAATCAATTGCTTTTACAGCTTGCTTACTTCCGCTTAAACGTGCACCAACCTCTTTGCAAAGACTTCGTAAATTAGCATACGTTCTGCCTTTAGTTAAATGGTAAGAATAAATCTTTCTAATTTGTAAAGAATCTTCATTTTGTTGAGCAAAAAAATTTGTAGTGATGAATATCAACAACAAAATAAAAAACCTCATAAAAAGAATATGATTAAGCTAATTTAGAACTTAGCACGTACCTTACGAGAGTTCTTTTTCTTCTTTTTACTGAAGAAAGAACCATAACGACTGCGATAAAAACTACCATGCCCGCGTATCACATAACTGTAATTAAGCGAAGCCGTCATATAAGTATCTTTATGTTGAGGATCTCCTCTTTTTGCACCGGGCTCAAAATTATTAAAGAATGCAGGGTCATTTGTTTCCTTAATTATTTGAGCTTGAGATGCTGCACTCAATTGATTGGTACGATTAGCCAAAGCTGCTCCTAATGGGCTTAGTGTATTTGGGTTTACATAATTTTTACTTACATCATCTAAATAATCAGTAAAACAAATCCGCCAATTATACTCAAAACCAATACGGTGTTTCTTTTTAATAGTAAAATAAAAACCGGTTCCTACAGGAACAACAAACTGCCACAAACTATAGGTAACACCTTCGGTATGCAAAGGTTGAAGACTCTCCCATGTTTCCTGATAACCATCCAAAGGTCCTTTATAGCGGGCCTGAGGGTTCATGTGCATAACACCAACCCCGGCAAAAACATAAAAATTAAAAGAAGATTTAAAACGGTAACTTGATCCTAAATCTTGATTCTCATATATGGTTAACTGTGGGGTGACACTTAACTCAAATATATCGTTTCTAAAGCTAAGATTACGTGCCCTACGAGCCGGATTGGTAGAAAGAGAATCGGCACCCTGAATACGTAAATAAGCAAACTGCCCTCTTAATGATAGCTTTGGGTTAAATTTATATCTTACAAAAATAGCAGGATCCCAACGGGTTTGACCTAATTTCATATCAGATACAAAATCTCTACGAGTTTGAGATTTTCCTCCAATTTCTCCCAAGTAGTTAGATACACCCGCCTGACCACCATAGTCCCAGCGGTATTGAGCAGACATCAAACCACTTATGATTATAGATAAAAGGAAAAAAAGTATTCTAAACCTCATTTAGATTTTTAATTAGCCCACAAATATAATAATTTTCTGTTTTCACCCAAATCATTAACTGAATTCCACTTACTTAGCACTTAATTTTTTTAATGGGGTGGATTTCGTCTTTTGTTAAAACCAATATGTATGAGCTAATTATTTAATCATAACGTAGCAATTATTTATTATTTATTATACATTTGCTTTCCTTAATATTCAACACATGAATAAAACAATACTTGTATGCTTAATCAGTCTTTCTTTCTTTTGCTTAAAAGCGCAACACAAATCACCCACTAGGCTTTTAAGTGATAGTCTTAGTAAACTTAAAAAGGAAGGTAAGCTTACCGGAGATGAATGGTTTTATAACCCTAATGCTACCAAAGGGCTGCAAGTAACTAAACCTACCCCCTCAAAAAAAGGTTCGCATGACAGGAACAACAATAACAATAGTGTAATGTCAACACCCTGTAATTGTTGGATACCACGTGATACTTCTTTTCATCCAGTTCCTTTAGATGCAAGCGGTGGAGCAGGCGGACCAGGTGTAGCCCCCTTATATCAAAATGATGACTGGTCTACTGCCGGTATAACACTGCCCTTTAAGTTTTGTTTTTATGGCGATTCAACAGTAGGTAGTGCAAGCAACAAATTATTTATCAATAATAATGGTATTGTTACCTTTGGGGCTCCTTTTTCTGTTTTTTCCGCAGTTTCTTTCCCTTGTGTAGCTTCAGGAGGAATTGCCCCGGGTCCTGCTATAGCCCCTTTTTGGGCAGATGTAGCTACGAATCCAACGTCATTATTTCCGGGATACAATACCTGTGGCGGGGTTGTTTATTATAAACAGACTCCTACCTATTTAATTGTTCAGTGGGATAGCGTAGGACCATATAATCATAACACTCCGTTCCAAATAAACTCTTTTCAGTTAATTATTAGTAA
>CAJCJB010000217.1 GCA_903970545.1 Candidatus Saccharimonadota bacterium
AAAACGAATACATGAGTACAAAAATATAATAACTAAAAAAACGAATAGATGAAAAAAGTATTTATAACACTCTTGGTTCTTGCATCTAATATCTTGCTTAACGCACAAGACACCGTAAAAGTAAAAACCAATTTAACGCCCGAGCAACAAGCTGAAACTGCCTACAACATGGCTTTAGAGATGATGGGTAAAAAACAATACAGTGCGGCTATTGATAATTTTACCCAAGCCCTATCGCTTAACCCCGGCTTCGTTCTCGCTTTGGTAAACCGTGGTTTCGCCGAGTATGAAAGTAAAAAAAACACTGATGCCATCCATGATTTCAGTCAGGCTAATGTATTGAAACCCTCTGCCGATGGGTATTTTGGCGAAGCCGAATGCTTTTATACCATGAATAAAAGAGATTCTGCCACGCAATATTTAACCAAAGCTGTTGCGCTTGATAACAAATATGCCAAAGCTTTTTACCTGCGCGCGCAAATAAAATTTGAAGCCAAAGACTATAAAGAAGCCATAGATGATTATGATAAAGCTATTGCTGCCAAACCCGATTATGCGTATGCTTACAATGACAGAGGCTCTGCCAAAAAACAAAACGGAGATGCAACAGGTGCCATTGCTGATTATGAAAAAGCGGTTCAGAACGATAATAAAATGTTTTTTGCCTATAACAATTTGGGTTCTGCAAAGCGCGATAAAGGTGATAACACAGGTGCTATAGAAGCTTATAACAAAGCTATTGCCCTAAAGGCTGATTATTATTTGGCTTTAAATAACCGTGGTTCGGCCAAACTAAATAAGGGTGAAATTGCAGGTGCCATTAATGATTTTGAAGCTGCTTTGGAAATAAAGAAAGATTATGTATTAGCGATGAACAATATGGCTTCTGCTTATATAAAAAAGAAAGATTTTAAATCTGCTGTTGATTGGTGTACCAAAGCACTTTTTATAGATGAAAATGCAGCTGCCTGCTACATCAACAGAGGTATTGCCAAACAAATGCTTAAAGACGAAGAGGGTGCTTGTGCCGATTGGAAACAGGCTACTACGCTAGGTATGGCTTTAGGAAAAAGCTATTCAGGTGGTTTGTGTGATTAATAAGAACAGTAAAAACAACATGATAACGAAGATATAAATATGAATTCAATAAAAATACTTTTCGCGGCGGCACTCTTTTTAATGCTAAACTTAATTGTAAAGGCACAAAGCGTTCCTTTTGATAAAGCACATTTTCCAAACCAAAAAGACCAATTAAAAGATGCTAAGAAAAACTTTGAAGATGGTAAAGATGCTTTTGAATTAGGTAAAAAGGAATACGACTATTTATTGCAACAATATGTTGCCGTACATAAAATATTTCCGGTAAGCAGGCACGATTATGGGCATTCGGGCGATATTTATTTTAAACAGGCCTTGCCTTTATTAGAAAGAGCACAAGCTTTTAATCCCAATAATGATGAACTTAATTTTATGTTGGGCTTTACTTATTTTGTTTTAGAGCCCCGTTCAGAGAAAGTAATTACCTGCTTGGAAAAAGCTTATTCGCTTAATCCTACTGCTAATGAACCTGATGATACCTATGCGTTGGCTTGGTCTAATCAGTTAAATTTAAAATGGGATGAAGCGATAAAATATTATCAACTTACGCTTACGTATGTAAACACCAAAGGAAAAGATAACCTGGCTTTTATAGAAGAAGTAAATAAAAAAATAGGCGAATGTAAAAGCGGAAAAGAATTAGTAGCGCATCCGGTGCGCACCTTTGTAGATAACTTAGGCCCAAATATAAACACCAAGTATGCCGAGTATAGCGCCTTCATTAATGCAGATGAATCAACTATAATATTTACTTCTTGTAGAGATAATTCGGTAGGTGGGAAAACGGATCCCGATAATGGTGATTATTACGAAGATATTTATATATCCAATAAAGAAAATGGCAAATGGAAACCTGCCCAAAACATGGGGCCGCCAATTAATACAGAGGAGCATGATGCTACTGCAGGTTTATCTGCCGATGGTACTACCATGTTTATCTATCGCTTTAAAGAAAAAGATGGAGGGGATGTATATGTTAGTCATTTGAACGGAAGCGCTTGGTCTAAGCCAGAGCATTTAGGAAAAAGCATAAACTCTAAAGCGCATGAAACATCGGTAAGTATGTCTTATGATGGGAAACTGCTTTATTTTATAAGTAACCGGGAAGGTGGTATTGGAGAAGGTGATATTTATTTTTGTAATACAGATGGAAAAGGAGGTTGGCAAATGGCACAAAACATCGGATCTTCTTTAAATACCAAATATGCCGAAGAAGGTGTTTTTATGCACCCCGATGGTAAAACACTTTACTTTAGTTCTAAAGGTTATAACACGATGGGTGGTTATGATATTTTTAAATCTGTTTATGAGAATGGTAAATGGAGTACTCCGGAGAATTTGGGTTATCCTATTAATGGTCCTGAAGATGATGTGTTTTTTGTAGTGAGTGGAAGTGGTTACCACGGATATTTTGCTTCGGCAAAAGCAGGTGGTTATGGTAAAACAGATATTTATAGAATTACTTTCTTAGGCCCTGAAAAACAGCCCCTGTTAATGAATGAAGATAATTTGTTGGCAAGTGTTGCAGCGCCTGTTAGTGATTTTAAAGCAGAGAAGATTGTGAGCAAAGGTCCGAAAATGACGATGCTGAAAGGCATTATAACCGATGAGCAAACAAAACAACCTTTAGAAGCACAGATAGATTTGATAGATAACGATAAGAACGAATTGCTGGCTACCTTTAAATCAAACAGTGCAACGGGTAAATATTTAGTATCACTTCCTTCGGGAAAGAACTATGGTATTGCCGTTAAGAAAGATGGATACTTGTTCCATTCGGAGAACTTTAATTTACCTGCTACTGCCGATTTTCAGGAAGTAGAAAAAAATATTGAGTTGAAGAAAATTGATATTGGTAAAACCATTGTGTTACGCAACATCTTCTTCGATTTTGATAAAGCAACCATCCGTTCTGAATCAGCTAATGAGTTAGACCGATTAATAAAACTACTTACCGACAACCCCGGCATACGCATTGAGTTGGGTAGTCATACGGATAGTAAAGGAAGTGATGCTTATAACATGAAGTTATCGCAGCAACGCTCTGAATCTGTTGTAACTTACCTGATAGGTAAGGGTATAGCGGCTTCCCGTTTAGAAGCCAAAGGTTATGGTGAAACTGTACCCATTGCCAGTAATGATACGGATGATGGCAGACAGCAAAACCGCCGTACAGAATTTAAGATTTTAAGTAAGTAATTACTTTCTGTACTTCACTTCTAAAGCATGAAGTTCGATAAGTGGTTTTAGAAACTCTTCTAAATCATACACGCATAATTGAGAAGCTGCATCGCATAAAGCTTTTGCAGGCTCAGGATGTGTTTCAATAAATATACCATCTACACCACTGGCAACACCCGCACGGGATAACACAGGTAAAAACTCTCTTGCCCCACCTTTAGCATCCGAACTGGGTATACCATATTTGCGTACGCAATGGGTAATATCAAACACTACGGGATAACCTAAGTTATTCAAATGAAAAAACGCACGTGGGTCAACAATTAAATCGTTATAACCAAATGTGTATCCACGCTCAGTAAGAATTACATTATCATTTCCTGCTTCAATACATTTTTGCAAAGGATGTTTCATGTTATCCGGTGCAAGAAACTGTCCGTGTTTAATATTTACCACTTTACCTGTTTTTGCGGCGGCCACCAATAAAGTAGATTGCATACACAGATAAGCCGGTATTTGCAATACATCACATACAGCGCCTGCGGCAGCAGCTTGGTCAGGATAATGAATATCTGTCAGAATAGGGAAACCAAATTGCTCTTTTACTTTGGCAAGCATCTTTACTCCTTTATCTAAACCCGGGCCATCATAATATTTTAAACTGCTACGATTATCTTTTTGAAAAGAAGATTTGTAAATTATTTTAATCTTCATACGCTCAGAAACTTCTTTCAGCTTCTCGGCAGTCTTCATCATAATAGATTCTTCTTCTATTACACATGGACCGGAGATTAGAAACAAGTCATTGCTTCCGCATTCAATATTGCCAACCTTTACTATCTTTTTGTTTATCATAATCTTCTGAATAAATCTTTTATATAATCTAAATTAACTTTTTGTTGCCAGTTGTCGCCAAAGGCGTGATGCCACATAAACGGTAAATTAAGAGAAACATTTGCCATAGCTATTATGGTTTCTTCGCTCCAATCCTTACTTAAATTTTGCGGAAGAACAATTTTATGTTTCGCAATCATTTGCATGAATTCACTATGCCCTTTTAAATAAATATCACCAAGGTGCTGGAAGATGATACAGTTTGCATAACAATGGCGCGTACCTAATATCTTAGATAAGCCATAACTCAAAGCATGACAAACACCCACCTCGCTATACGTTAAACTCAAGCCACCCATTAAAGAAGCAACCATTAGTTTATCGTTGTTCTCAGAGGTTTGACCGGATTTATCACCTAAGTATATTTCTCTGCAAAGCTTTAACGATTGCTCGCCATAAGCTAAACTAAATGCATTATTACGAATACCTGTTTCGCTTTCAATACAATGTATGTAGGTATCCATACCTGTATAAAACCACCAATCGGTTGGTACGCTGGCAATTAATTCGGGGTCTAAAATAACTTGATTAAAAACAGTCCAATCGCATTTTAAACCTAACTTCTTTTCGGGACCGGTAAGCACGGCTGTCATAGATACTTCAGCGCCTGTTCCCGAAATAGTGGGCACACCTAAATGATAGACACCTGCTTTTTTGATGAGGTTTAATCCCTGATACAAGGTAGAAGGACCTTCGTTGGTTAGCATCAGCGATAAAGCCTTTGCAATATCCATGATACTGCCACCGCCAATACCAATCACACCACTGGGCAAACCCTTCTTTGCCAAAATCTCATCACGTAACGTATCTATCTGTTCAGTTGTTGGCTCGTGCGGATCAACATCTATGTAGTAAATTAAATCCTCGGGTTTGTTTTGCAGCTTGTTTGATAATTCTTTTCCTTTAAAATAATTATCAACTACATAAACAAAATACTGCTTGTTCTCTTTACGAACGGGTTCAACCGTTTCAGCTAATTGCGCAAACGAACCACGACCGTAAGTAACCTTATCAATGTTCTTAAAATTTTTATGCATACTTATACCATTCTTCTCACATGGTTAACAATTGTTTCCTTCACTTTTTCCCAGGTTAAAGATACTTCTTTTAATAAAACAGGGGTTTCATTTTCCTCAGCATCTTCAAAATACGTAAGACTCCTGATAATAGCATTAGGCTCAATGTTAGTATATTTTTTCTCAAATAATGTAAACATTTGGTTAAGCGAATATTCTTGCAGCAAAAAATAAATGTCATAAAAGTCTTTCTTTGCCCCCCTGTTCATAGCTGTTTTAAGCTTCATGGCACATATATCATCTTTTCCGCAAAGTGTAATGCCGTTGTATTTAATTGGGTCGGCTATAAATTTATATGGGTAATTCAGTATATCTACCTTAACACCTTTAAACTCTGCAAACAATGCGTAATTATTTTTGTTGTTTAGTTTAAATCCGTCTAAAAAAAGCAACTCGTTTTCAATATCGTTTATATTCTTTTTATGTGATGTAAAAAAATCCAAATCAACAGAAAGCCTGTGCCCTATTTGAAGAGCGAGAGATGTTCCGCCTACCAAATAAAAATCTTTCAAACAAGGTTGATTTGCCAGGAATTCTAATATATCCATTGTTCCTGCTGGAACCGCATCAAGTTGTAACATCTGAATTGAGTTAACGGAATAGTATAAATAGCACTTAAAAAATAGATTGTTTTTTTTGATAAGTATTTAGCGTCTTGTGCAACAGAAAGAATCTTTTCAATGCCGTAATGCTCCTTAATCTGAAACCAGTCTTTTAGAGAACCTCTGTCCAACACCCTGCAAATAATCCAATTGGCACTTTTATCAAAATCAAGTTTTGAGTAATCTACATCCCAAAATATTTCGCGCGATAAATTCATTTATGCATGCACAGGCTTCATAGCTTTAGTAACACACTCAGAAATTTTTGAAGCCAATGTTTTCATATCTTCTTCCGTCCATTTATATTTTATGCCGAAAGAAATTAACCGACCAATTACTTCTTGTGTTTTTGGTAGGTGAAGGTTTTTATAATCTTGTGGCGCGCCAACAAGTTCAATAGTAAGTTTAGAAACCGTACGCATTTCTTTGATATGATCCCACTGATTAATGAAGTGATACATATTCTTAAACCAATAATCAAAACCAACCACACCTGTTGCTTTCATTTCATCCACCACACGCTGAGTGGTTGCTGTATCAGGCAATAACAAGTTTAAACAGGTTGCAGAATCCCCATCAGGGTCAGCCAGTTTGGCAAAAGATATACCCGGAGTTTTAGCCAATAAATCCTGCATAAACTTTTTGTTCTTAAGGTTTTTCTCTTTAATCAAAGGCACTCTTCGTGTTTGAGCCACACCAACCGCAGCATGCAATTCAGATATGCGGTAA
>CAJCJB010000218.1 GCA_903970545.1 Candidatus Saccharimonadota bacterium
AAGAAGGGAGATGTTTTTCTTTGTGAAGAGGGAGATATTATTCCTACCGATGGAGAAATAATTGAAGGACTTGCCACTATTGATGAATCGGCTATTACGGGCGAATCGGCTCCGGTTATCCGTGAAGCAGGTGGAGATAAATCAAGTGTTACAGGTGGTACTAAAGTACTCAGCGATAAAATAAAAGTAAAAGTAACTACTGAACCCGGCGAATCCTTTTTAGATAAAATGATTGCATTGGTAGAAGGTGCGAGCCGCCAAAAAACCCCGAATGAAATTGCGCTTACAATTCTGTTGGCAGGTTTTACCTTGGTATTTATTATTGTTTGCATTACCTTAAAACCTTTTGCTGATTATGCAAACACACCTATTACTATAGCTGCTTTAATCTCTTTGTTTGTTTGTTTAATTCCTACCACCATTGGCGGTTTACTTTCTGCTATAGGTATTGCAGGTATGGACAGGGCTTTGCGTGCCAACATCATTGCCAAATCGGGTAAAGCGGTTGAAACGGCCGGAGATGTGGATGTGTTGTTACTGGATAAAACAGGAACCATTACCATTGGTAACCGCAAGGCGACTAACTTTTATAAAAGAATAGATACCGATGAAGATTATTTTATAGAGTGCTGCATACTTAGCTCAGTGTCTGATGATACACCCGAAGGAAAATCAATTGTAGAATTGGGTGAGCAAAAGTTTGCCGAAGATGAGAAACATTTAAAAACTAAAAACTGGATTAAACAATTAAGAAGTAATCCTCAGGGTGAAGGGACTGAATTTACTACACACAAATTTACGGCTGAAACACGCAGCAGCGGCGTTGATATTGGTACTGATAAACGCATACGAAAAGGTGCTTACGATTCTATCAAAGCTATTTGTGAGAAAGCAGGAAATAAATTTCCGCGTGATATGGAGTTTAAAGTGAAAGAAATTTCTTCTTTAGGAGGTACTCCATTGGTTGTTTCTGAAAACGAAAAAGTAATTGGCGTTATTGAGTTGCAGGATATTATTAAACCCGGTATGAGCGAACGTTTTCAACGTCTTCGTAAGATGGGTGTTAAAACAGTAATGGTTACGGGTGATAATCCTTTAACGGCAAAATACATTGCAGAAAAAGCAGGTGTAGATGATTTTATTGCAGAGGCAAAACCTATTGATAAAATGAACTACATTAAAAAAGAACAAGCAGCGGGTAAACTTGTTGCCATGATGGGCGACGGTACTAATGATGCACCTGCATTGGCTCAGGCAGATGTAGGAGTAGCTATGAACAGCGGTACACAGGCAGCTAAAGAAGCAGGCAACATGGTTGATTTGGATAACGACCCTACCAAACTGATTGAAATAGTGGAAATAGGAAAACAACTTTTAATTACACGCGGTACACTAACCACCTTTTCTATTGCCAATGATGTGGCTAAGTATTTTGCCATAGTACCTGCTTTGTCTATTGCATCTATACCTGCCTTGCAGGGTTTAAACATTATGCATTTAAATAGTCCGGAGAGTGCCATTCTTTCGGCTATCATATTTAATGCCATTATCATTCCTATATTAATTCCATTGGCTTTGCGTGGTGTAGAGTATAAACCCATCGGGGCAAGCGCACTTCTTCGCAGAAACTTATTTATATATGGTTTAGGCGGCGTTATAGTTCCCTTTATAGGGATAAAGTTAATTGACCTGTTAGTTGGAAACTTCTTTTAAAGAAACAATATTATGAAAACATATATTCTACCATCCTTAAAACTCACCTTTATACTTATCATTATCTGTGCGGTATGTTATCCTTTGCTTATTGCAGGTGTGGCTAAATTTGCACCCGGCGGCGGAAAAGGAGTTACTGTTTCTGTTAATGGCAAAGTAGTGGGCTACGAAAACATAGGACAAAAGTTTACCGATGATAAATACTTTCAAGGCAGACCATCAGCTGTTGATTATAACGCTGCGGGTTCGGGTGGCTCTAACAAAGCGCCTTCTAATGCAGAGTATTTGGTACAGGTGCAAGCACGTATTGATACTTTTATGATGCACAACCCCGATGTAAAAAAGTCTGACATCCCTGCCGAACTCGTTACGGCAAGCGGCAGCGGATTAGACCCCGATGTTTCTCCTGCAGGAGCTTTGGTGCAGGTAAAACGTATTGCCAAAGTAAGAAACCTCAGCGAAGAAAAAGTTAAACAACTGGTTGCCGAACAAACCCAAAAGCCTTTGCTTGGGTTCATGGGTCCCGAAAAAGTAAATGTATTAAAACTTAATATTGCATTGGATTTGCTTAAATAGATAATAACAATAAATAAAAACAAAACAGATAAATGAAAACAAATGTACTTTCAGTAGCATTAATAACATGCTCGCTTGCTGCGTCAGCACAGATATTTACAAAGCAACCGGTCGTTTCAACAGGAAAAGGTGCAAGCGATAATGTTGATATTGACACATCAGACCATGCAAGAAAAATTCCTTTAGAAGGGATGGACTTTACCTGGCTTAACGGTGGAGACCGAAGGGATTCTTCATTAATGTGTGGCAAGTTCTTTACTCCCGTTATCATGGTGGATGCCAACTATACACACTCATTCAATAACCCTATTGATAATACAGTAGTAGGTTCAACCGCATTAACCCGCGATAACGAAGTGCAGGTATCAAGCGCCAACCTCGGTGGCGACTTTTATTATAAAGGTGCGCGTGCACACATTGTAACCCAATTCGGTACACGCTCTGAAGTAATTCCAAGAAACGATGTAAGTCCGTATCGTGGGCAGTATGATTTGTGGGATGTATACCGTTATCTGGCAGAAGCAAACGCAGGTTATCATATTAATAAATGGTATGGTATCAATGTGGATATGGGTATGTTTATGTCTTATATCGGTTTGAACTCGTATTACCAGGTTGAGAATTGGGAGTATCAGGCATCTTTTACTTCTGATAACACACCCTGGTTCTTTAACGGTATCCGTATTCAGATATTCCCAACTAAGTATTTAAAAATAGAGCCTTGGATTATTAACGGTTGGCAAAGCTATGCCATGTTTAATAACACACCCGGCTTTGGCGGTAACATTACCTGGCAGCCAAGAGAATGGCTTAAAATGTTATCCAACGATTATTACGGACATGATGCGGCAGGTCTTACAGGCAGAGCGAGATTCCATACCGATAATAGTATATTAGTACGTTATTACAATCGCCCCAACGCTAAAGGAATCAGTAAAATGGCATTCTCCTTAACAGTTGATTATGGATTTGAAAGAGGCGATGGAGTTAACGGAATGACTAACTCGGCTACACTTGGTCCTCAG
>CAJCJB010000219.1 GCA_903970545.1 Candidatus Saccharimonadota bacterium
AACCCAAACTCAGAAAAGAAAGATATGAATTCAACCGCCATTAATTATCCCGAAACAAAACTGGTAAAGCATGCCGATACCATAAACGGTGTGGTGGTAGAAGATGATTACCGTTGGCTGGAAAACGATACATCTAAAGAAACCATGGCTTGGGTTGATGAGCAGATAAAAACTACCCAAAGCTATTTAGAGAAAATACCTTTCAGAGATAAATTTAAGAAGCGCATTACCGAGTTGATTAATTACCCTAAATACAGCTCTCCCTTTAAAGTGGGCGAGTATTACCTGTATGCCAAGAATGATGGTTTGCAAAACCAATCGGTATATTATATCCAAAAGGGCTTGGATGGTAAAGAAGAAGTGTTCTTAGACCCTAACGCCATGAGTAAAGATGGTACGGTTAGCATTGGTTTGGCAGGCTATTCTAAAGACCATAAGTATATTGCTTATACGCTTAACCGTGCGGGCAGTGATTGGGAAGAAATTTACGTGATGGATGTTGCCAACAAAAAACAAATGAGCGATAAGCTGGAATGGGTAAAGTTCTCGAGTGCATCGTGGTATAAAGACGGGTTCTTCTATAACCGTTTCGATAAACCAACCGGCAGTGCGTTGGCTGCTGCTAATGAATATCAAAAAGTATATTACCACAAACTGGGCGATACACAAGATAAAGACAAGCTGATTTACGAGGACAAAAACGTAAAGCAGATGTATTACAACGTATATGCATCGGAAGACGAGCGTTATTGGTTTATGAGTAAATCTAAAGGTACAGGTAATGAAGATTTATACTTTTGGGATAAAAACAACCCGGCACAAAAGGACTGGAAACAACTTACTTCCAATTTCAGTAGCAAAACAAGTGTTGTAGATAATGAAGGTGAGAATTTGTTGCTGGTAACCAACGATGGCGCACCTAATAATAAATTGGTTAGTGTGGATATTAAACACCCTGAAAAAGAAAACTGGAAAACACTTATTGCTGAGAAACCTGAATACATGGAAGCTGTAACGGCTGCGGGAAAGAATTTGTTTATTACTTATTTAAAGGATGTTAGTTCACAAATAGAGCAATATGAATACAACGGAAAACTTATCCGTAAAATTGAATTACCTGATATTGGTACTGCTGGTGGCTTTGGCGGAGAGCACGATGCAAAGGATGTGTTCTATTCTTTCACTTCATTTTTATATCCTCCTACTATTTTCCGTTATGATATCGAAAGCGGTAAGTCAGAAGTATTTAGAACAGCCGATGTGAAGTTTAATAAAGCAGATTTTGAAACCAAGCAGGTGTTCTTTACCAGTAAAGATGGTACCAAAGTGCCTATGTTTATTGTAAGCAAAAAAGGCATGCAACTAAACGGTAAAAACCCTACATTAATGTATGGTTACGGTGGATTTTCCATTGTTATCAATCCTTCTTTCAGTGCCAGCAGGATTGCTTTTATAGAACAGGGCGCGGTTTTGGCTGTAGTTAATTTACGCGGCGGACAAGAGTATGGCGAGAAATGGCACGAAGGAGGTATGCTATTAAACAAACAAAACGTATTTGATGATTTTATAGGTGCAGGAGAGTATCTGGTTAAAGAAAAATATACATCACCCGATTACTTGGCCATACAAGGTGGCTCTAACGGAGGTTTGTTGGTTGGTGCTTGTATGACCCAACGCCCTGATTTATTCAGAGTAGCTATACCACAGGTAGGCGTTATGGACATGATGCGTTTTCATAAATTCACCGTTGGCTTCGGTTGGATAGATGATTACGGTAACCCTGATGATGCCAAGTTTACCAAATACATTCATGCTTATTCTCCGTTTCATAATATTAAGGATGGTGTAAAATATCCTGCTACTTTAATAACTACCGGCGACCATGATGATAGGGTTGTACCTGCACACTCGTTTAAGTTTGGTGCACGTCTGCAAGCTGCTGCCGATAAATCAAATCTTGCTTTATTGTATATAGAAAAACAAGCAGGACATGGTGCAGGAAAACCTTTATCTAAAACCATAGAAGAAGTAGCCGATATATACTCCTTTATATTCTATAATATGGGTGTTGATGTGAAATAAAATTTAATTAATCATAATAATAATCATGTATAAAGAAGACTTATTAGAAAGCATACACAGAGAGCTGGTTTTATTAAAGCGTTTAGCTCATCTGGTAGAAGAAAGAGACCTTGATTTCAGACCACATGAAAAACTACGAAGTACAAAAGAGTTGATGCAGTATTTATCAAATATTGGTGCTATTATGATACGTTGGTTTATAAATAATGATATGTCGCCCGAAGTGCGCGAACAAATAAAAGAACAACGCAGCACGCTTACCATACAAAACTTTCCTGCGCGGATAGATGAACAATGGCAAACCATTCAAGACTATTTCAAAAAAATAAAAGAAGAAGACTTATTTAGCAAAGAAATAGAATTGCCAACCAAAGAAAAACTGTCCTTAGGTATGGCAATAATTAATGCACCTATTAAATGGCTTGCTTCATACAGAATGGAGCTTTTTGTATACCTTAAAATGAATGGTAAATCAGAACTGACTACCAAAGAAGCCTAGTATTTGAATGTCCAATAAATGTAAAGGTAATTAAGAAGGAAATGCTTTATTTCCCAAACTAATTTATTATTCGTATACTTGTTTGTTAAATTATCTTTTATGAAAACAAGGGGTCTTAGTTTTAAGTTTGCATGTATGGTAATACTGGCTTTTAGCTTCGTAAAGGTCCACGCCCAAACTGATAAAAAGAAATCAACCGTTATAGATACCTCAGAGTGTTTAGAGTTTACAGGCAGTTTTGATGGTACTGTAAAAGATTTTGATGGAACCTATACTGCAAAACTTTATCTGGATAATAAGTTAATAGCTTCTCAGGTACTAAAGGTTAAAAAGAAGTTTGCCTTTTTATTAAATAAAAACTCATTATATACCGTTAGAGTTGAGAAAGATGGATATATACCTAAAACGGTTAGTATTAATACTAATATACCCGATAAAGTAGAAATAACAGACCTTTATAGATTTCACTTTGAGACCAATCTGTTAAGCAATGATTTATCTGTTCATTTTGATGATGATGATATAGACTTTCCGGTGGCACTGGTAAATTATGGTAAAAGATGTGATTGCTTTGAGTTTAATAAAGAATATACTGAATCTCTGATACACCGTATGGTAAATGATTTAATGTTTGGCGGGTAAGTTTAGTATAAAATTTAACAATTAATTAATCTCCTTTTCTAATTGAAAAATAGACTAATTGCTGTACCTTTGCAGGGCAAACAATTAATATTAACTAAACAAAAAATATAAATAAATGACATCATTAGTAGGAAAAAAAGCCCCTGTATTTAAAGCTTCGGCGGTAATAGGTGGCGGAGAAATAGTAACAAACTTTTCGTTAGAACAATACATTGGTAAAAAAGATGTGATATTCTTCTTTTATCCAAAAGACTTTACATTTGTTTGTCCAACGGAATTACATGCGTTTCAGGAGAAGTTAACCGAGTTTGAAAGCAGAGGTTGTGCGGTAGTTGCCTGTAGCACCGATACAGAACAAAGCCATTGGGGCTGGCTGCAAATGGAAAAGAAACATGGCGGTATTAAAGGCGTTACCTACCCGGTAGTGGCTGATACTACCAAAACCATTTCGGCAAACTATGGCGTATTGTTTGGAGATTATGAAGTGAATGAGCATGATGAATTGGTTGCTACAGGTCCGATGATTGCTTTCCGCGGATTGTTTTTGATTGATAAAAAAGGTAATGTGCGCCACATGCTAATTAACGATTTGCCATTGGGCAGAAACGTTGATGAGGCTTTACGTATGGTAGATGCGCTACAGTTTAACGAAGCAAACGGTGAGGTTTGCCCTGCCAACTGGGTTAAAGGCAAAGAAGCTATGAAGGGCAGTCACGAAGGTGTGGCAAACTACTTAGCTAAACATTAATAACTAATTAATTTAGATAGAAACGCTCCTTTTAATAAGGGGCGTTTTTGTTTTTAGTATGTTTACCATCAATATATGGATAATAAAAACACGGTTACTAAAAAGATACTTGCCTACAATGCTAAACGAAACAAGAACTTCGTTCATCTTAAATACAAGGCTATAAGCGAGGGTCCGCATAGATTTTTTAGGGGGACTAACCATTTGTTTGTAGAGCATATTGCCAAGGAAGTTGTTTTAAAAAATGTGCCTTTTACCTATGTGTGCGGCGATATGCATTTAGAAAACTTTGGCAGTTATAAAGGCAATAGCGGCTTGGTTTATTTTGATATTAACGATTTTGATGAAGCCTGCATTGCGCCCTGCACCTTTGATTTGGTTAAACTTTGTGTAAGTGTTTATTTGATGGGGCAGGAGCTTAACTTCTCTGAAGAAGAAAGTTTAAGTATTTGCAATTCGTTTCTTGATTCATACAAACAGGCTATTTTAAACGGACATGCCTCACGACTTGAAAACGCTACTGCTAAAGGAATAATAAAAGCCTTCTTCGATAAGGTAGAAAAGAGAAAAGCCAAAGCTTTTGTAAAGAGTAAAACATTCGAGCAGAATAAGAAACTATATATAAAGAATGATTTCAGAAAATACTATCCACTTACAAAATCTGAAAAGAAATTGTTGGAGAAAAGTCTTTATAAATGGGTAGAAGAAAATAAACGCAATAAAGATTTATATACATTTATGGATGCTGCCTTTCGCATTGCCGGTACAGGTAGTTTAGGGCTTAACCGCTATTGCGTTTTAGTTAAAAACAATGAAAGCTCTGACTTTGTTTTGTTGGATATAAAGCAGGCAGAGCCTATAGCTTTAGAGAAATTATATCCTGCTAGGCAACTAAAGTATACCAGTGAGGCACACCGGGTTTTGCATACACAAAAAAGAATGAATGATACCGCACCTGCTGCTTTTACAACTATACAAGTGGGTAAAGAATATTACATCTTTAAGAAACACCGCCCGCAAGAAGATAAGTTTACTTTACTAGCATTTAAAGAAGAAAAAGCAGATTTTAGAAAACTTTTAAAAGAGCTTGGCAACCTTGTTGCATGGGCTCAGCTTCGCAGCTCAGGACTTGATGGTACTGCTACAGGAGATGATTTAATTAAATTTGTTGAAACAAATAAGTTGGGTTTGGTTATTCCTACTGCTAAAAGAATGTACAAGCAAATATTAGCAGACTATAAAAGCTATATGAAGGATTATTCGGTAAAAAACAAACTGACTAATTAGTTTTGTATTCAGTTTAAAATA
>CAJCJB010000220.1 GCA_903970545.1 Candidatus Saccharimonadota bacterium
CTGTTTCCAAATTACTGGATTCTGATCTAAATCCCTTTGTCGGGCAGGAAAAGAATTTAGTTCGCTTATTGCTTCACTATGGCACACATTTAATTGACGTAACACATACGGATGAAAATAATGAACCCATTAGCAGCGAGGTTTCTGTAGCCGAATTTATCTTAAATGAATTGGAGCAAGATGAACTTAGTTTTGTTGATTCTACTTATGAATTATTCTTGTATGAGTTTAAGATACAAATGCAAAAGGAAGTTATACCCAATGCCGATTATTTTGTAAAGCACCGCAACCCCCAATTGGCTCAAATTACCATAAACCTTATCAGTAGCAACGACCAGTTAAGCGAAAAATGGAAAAGTAAGCATAATATTATGGTTGCGCATGAAACCGATAACATTAAAAAAACAATCAATCACGATTTGTTTATCTATAAAGAGAAACGTTTGCAAAAATTACTCCGAGACGAAAAAGAAAAACTGCGCACCGCAGCTTCCGATGAAGAGATACAAAATATACTTATCTCTGTTCAAAAGTTGGATGCATTAAAATCAAGAGTAAATAAGCTTTTGGGCAGGACTATTGTCTAAGCTATTAAGCTAACAAACAAATTCCTCTATTAAATCAATCAACAGTCGCCATCACTTTTAACTCAATAGCAATAGGTGTTGGCAGGCAGTTAATCTCTATAGTAGTCCTGCACGGAGGGTTTTCTTTAAAGTATTCTGCCCACAGTTTATTGTATTTCGGGAAATCATCTTTCATGTTCGTCAGGAAAACAGTTACATCCACAATCTTATTCCAACTGCTGCCCGCATCTTCCAGTATGTACTTAATATTACGAAACACGCTGTGGCATTGCGCCTCAATATCATAGGAAACAATCTTACCGTTAGCATCTAATTCCACGCCGGGTATTTTTTTTGTGCCACGTTCGCGCGGACCCACCCCGCTTAAAAACAATAAATTGCCCACTCTTTTCGCATGCGGGTATAAACCAACAGGTTCAGGAGCTTTAGATGAATCTATACTTTTATTTTCTGTGCTCATAATAAGGGATATTCTACTGCTTTAGTATTTTATACCAACAAACATACATACTATTTATAAATTATCGGTGATGAGGTACAAGCAATAAGCAGTTTTTATTGTTTCCTCTGCCCATTAGATTGTTTACTACCTCCTATGGATGCTTCTTATACGTCATTGGATGCTTCATGGTGGCAGAAGTTTTCTATACCAACCTCATATTTTGCTGCAATTAGGCTCTAAATGTAGAACAGCTAGAGAGTTTTGTATTTAATACAAAGGCTTTCATAAATAAGCACCATGCACAAACCACTTTGTTTGATAATTTTTGAGACGATGTTTTTACAACATCTTCAAAATCAAATCAGGCAATAGGCCTATTACAATAGTAATGACACTTGTAATGCCAAGCAGCATGGCGTGAGAAGCATCTATTTGCAAAGGTTCTTCGGTATGTGGTTTTTTAAAGTACATGGCAATAATTACTTTAAAGTAATAGTACACACCCACGCAGGACGTAAGCACGGCCAATATTAACAGCCATTTAAACGAGCTTGCCATAAGGGTAGTAAATATAAAATACTTGGCAAAGAAGCCTGCCGTTACCGGTATTCCAGCTAAAGAAAGCATGGCAATTAACATCCCTAAAGCAATCATAGGGTTGCGTTTGGCAAGGCCGTTAAAGGCTTCGAAACTGGTATCGCCATTTTTGCTTACCTGATATAAAACTGTGAAGCTTGCTATGGAGCCGATTGAGTAAGCCAATGTGTAATATAAAATTGCTTGCACAGAAAAATGTGCGTTAACCGCTAAGATAGCCATCAGCATAAAGGCTGCATGACTGATACTTGAATAAGCCAGCATACGTTTTACACTGCTTTGTGCGGCTGCTGTTATATTGGAAATAATTAACGACAGGGCAATAATAATGCTAAGTGCCAGACTCCATGTTTCGTTGATACCACCAAAGCCAATTAAGAACAAACGCATGAAAGCTGCAAAAGCAGCTGTTTTCACGATGGTACTCATTAGGGCGGTAATTACAGTTGAAGAACCTTCATACACATCGGGTGCCCAAAAGTGAAATGGAGCGGCACTAACTTTAAAGCACATAGCCACCAACATCATAATGACACCTGCATAAAAAAACATAGGTAAATTACCTGCTGATATTTTAGAACGCATGAGCATAATATCAAAGGTTCCGGTTGCTCCGTAAATTAAAGCAATACCAAATAGTAAAAAGGCTGAAGCCAAAGAACCCATAATTAAATATTTAAAGCCTGCCTCGTTAGACTTCATGTCGTTCTTCTTACTTGCTGCAAGAACATAAAGAGGAATAGATAGAATTTCTATTCCTAAGAATAAGGTAGTCATGTTGCTGAAAGCCGTTAGCATTAAACCACCAGTAATGGCAAACAGCACCAAAGCAAAATGATCGGCAAGAGAAGTTTCATTGTTAAAATAATCGTTTGCTAAAATGAACCAGAAGAAAGCTGTGATGAGAATTACTCCGCTAAAGGCAAGGGCAACATTATCAAAGCGTATCATGTTATTGAAATGTTCAATAGACATGTTGTTGTTGAATTCCATAAAATTAGCAGCATAAGCAACCAATATTCCTAACAGCACAATGGGATAAAGCAGGCGTTTGAATTTAAAAATCTCAGCCAGCATGGCTAAAATTCCTAATCCGCTTATAATAAAAAGTCCTTTCATGTTTTATTTTCTTATTTGTTTCGTGATGGTAACATGCTGTTCGCCTAAAAAGGCTCGGGTCATAATTTACCTTACAATTTATTTCAAATTCATGAGTAATGCTTTTACAGCAGGTTCAGCCAAATCGTTTAATGGTTTTGGATACACTCCAAATGCAATAACCGCCACACATATAATCATTAAAACGGCTTTATCGGTATCAGCTAAAGAACCAAAGGTTACTTCATTCGCTTTTTTCTCGCCTAACATAATTGCCTGATAACTGCGCAACATATACACCGCACCCAGTATTACGGTTAACCCTGCAAATGCCGCCAGCCATGCACTGTATTGAAATACACCGTTAATTAATAAGAACTCGCCCACAAAACCATTGGTAAGAGGAAGTGCAACAGAGCCTAACAAGATGATTAAAAACAAAACACCAAATTGTCCGTTCATACTGCGGATGCCACCTAACTTATCTATATCGCGTGTGCCTGTATGACGGATTAAAATATCGGCAATTAAAAATAAACCAACTACGTTAATACCGTGACTTAGCATTTGAATAACTGCACCTTGCACACCCTGCTGATTAGCGGATAAAATTCCGGCAGCAATTAAACCAACGTGTGCAATAGATGAGTAGGCAATCAAACGTTTGTAATCTTTTTGAACGATGGCAATGCAGGATGCATATATAATTCCAACAACGGCAAATCCCATAGCTACTCCGCCCCATTTAGCCAAAGCCAAAGGAGCAATAGGCAATAACCATTTAATTAAGCCGAAGGTTCCCATCTTTAACATAATACCCGAAAGCAACATGGTGCCTTGTGTGGGTGCTGTTACATAGGTATCGGGTTGCCAGGTGTGTAAAGGGAAGATGGGCATCTTAATAGCAAAAGCAATGAAGATGGTCCAAAAGACAAATGATTGCTGGTTAAGATTTAAGCTTCTTCCGGCAGTGTATAAATCATTTATGGCAAATGACTTTATACCTGTATCTAAACCTGTGTGGTTGTACAAAAAGATTAATCCAATCAGCATGAACAAAGAACCAAACAAGGTATATAGAAAAAATTTAAAGGTAATTCTCGCGCGATTCTCTCCGCCCCATAATAAGCAGATAAAATAAATAGGGATAAGGGCCAACTCCCAAAACACATAAAACAGGAATCCGTCGTTAGCTACAAACACACCTACTAAGGCGCTTTGCATCATTAGTATCAATGCATAAAAAGTATTTGGTTTATCGTACGTAGTTTTAAAAGAAGAAAGAACAATAAGCGGAACAAGGAAGGTGGTTAATAAAACCAAAAGCAACCCAATTCCATCTAACCCAACCGCAAACTTAATTCCCAAAGATTCGACCCAGGTACAATTAAGGCTTAGCATATCCATGTTTGGATTGTTTCTAAACCAAACATAAGCCAATAAACTAATACCAAACTCTACCAACGAAAAAACAAAAGCAATTCTTTTAGCTCCATCGCCTTTTATAAAAAACAACAGCAGCGATGCCAGTAAAGGAAATAATATCAGAACCCCTGTTAACATATATCTCTATTTTATTAAACTAAAAAACAGTATTGTAATTATTCCAACTACCATGGCCATAATGTAAAAACCAATACGACCTGTTTGCAAGTTACGTAATTGCGAAGCAGACCATTTGGTAACATCGCCTGTTCCGTTTACAATTCCATCCAGTATTTGCTTGTCAAAGAATTTATAAAACACCTGTGATATGGCATCTAAAGGTTTGCGTATAATGGCATCGTAAAACTCGTCCACATAAAACTTATGGAAGATAACTCGTTGGAAAGGTTTCATATCAGCTTCTTTCTCAGCAGGTAATACTTTATACTTCATAAACATTTGATAGGCAAAGTATATAGTTGAAATAGCAACACCAACAGCAATAATCATTAATGTCCATTCTGTTTCATGCGATAAAATACTTGGGTTTTTACGAATGATGATAGGATCTAAATTTTCACTCATCCAGTTCTTCATTCCCCAGAACTCTGGCAAACCCAGTACTCCACCAAAAACAGTAAGCGCGGCCAATACCATTAAAGGAATGGTCATAGATTTTGGTGATTCATGTAGATGATGTTCTTGTTCGTGCGTACCACGAAATTTTCCATAGAATGTAAGGTACAACATGCGGAACATATAAAAAGCAGTACCTAACGAAGCAATGCTACCTACAAACCAAAGCAGTTGGCTATGCTCGTAGGTATGTGCTAAAATCTCATCTTTAGAAAAGAAACCTGCAAACGGAGGAACACCGCTAATGGCAATCGTTCCTATCAGCATCGTAAGAAAAGTAACGGGCAATGCTTTTTTCAAACCGCCCATTTTACTAATGTTTTGTTCGCCACCCATAGCGTGAATAACAGAACCAGCCCCTAAGAATAATAAGGCTTTAAAGAAAGCTTGGGTTGTTACATGAAACACTGCGCTGCTATATGCACCTACACCTAATGCCAAGAACATTAAACCTAATTGCGATACGGTTGAATAAGCCAATACCTTTTTTATATCTGTTTGCGTTAACGCGATCAGGGCAGCAAAAGCAGCAGTTGTGATACCGATCACTGCGATGATATGCATTGTCACTTCGGACATGGTGAATAAAATATTCGAGCGGGCAATCATATAGAT
>CAJCJB010000221.1 GCA_903970545.1 Candidatus Saccharimonadota bacterium
CCGTAGGACGGGGGATGTTTGCTACTCTTTACATCCCCCTTAATCCCCCTTCAAAGGGGGAATAGCTTGGAACGGAAAGCCCGACCTTTGTAATCAAAGGGAACGCCCAAAAGAAAGCTGTAAACAAAAAGCCCCTCTCTTGTGCAGAGAAGGGCTTTAGCTTTTTAGTTACGGTTGGTTTACATCCCGAAACCGTAGTATGCGTGCATTCCGTTAGGATAAACGCCCTCAATTAAAATGCCGCCTGTTTTGCCTTTCATGGCATTATCAATATCGGCAAGGCTGCTTATTTTCTTTTTATCTACAGAGGTAATAATAAAACCTTCTCTAATACCAGAAGTAAACAGTTTGCCATTTCTAAGCTCGGTAACCTGCACACCGTTTTGTATGCCCAGCTTCTTTAAATCGGCTTTGCTAACTTCTTCAAAACTGGCACCCAAAGATGCGATGGCTTTTACTTCTTTAGTTTCTACCTTCTCTTTTTTAATAATACTAACATTACCATCTTTGTTTTTAAGGGTAACAGGCAACGTAATTTCTTTGTTGCCACGTATAAGGGTAACACTTACTTTATCTCCGGGGCGGTACTTGCCAACTTGCTCTTGCAGCTCGGGTACGTTATTAACCTCAAAACCTTCTACTTTAATAAGCACATCGCCAAGCTGAACGCCGGCTACCTCGGCAGAACCATTTTCGGTTAAGCCATTTACATAAACACCTTTCAGGTCTTTCAATGATTTCTCTTCAGCTAATTTAGCGTCAATATCCCTGATGCTGATACCTATAAAGGCACGTTGTACAGTACCATACTCAGCTAAGTCTGATACTACCTTCTTTACAATATTTACAGGAATGGCAAAAGAGTAGCCAATGTAAGCCCCATTTTGACTGGCAATAGCAGAGTTAATGCCTATCAGGTCTCCGTTGGTACTAACCAAGGCACCTCCGCTATTACCGGGGTTAACGGCAGCATCGGTTTGAATGAAAGACTCTATCGGGAACTGCCCGTGTGCAGGGTCGTTCTCCAAAATATTAATGTTGCGCCCTTTAGCCGAAATAATACCGGCAGTAATGGTAGATGTTAAGTTAAACGGATTACCGATAGCCAAACACCATTCGCCAACTTTTACGTGGTCAGAATTTCCGTAAGCTAAAAATGGCAGGTCTTTTTCCTTAATCTTTAGTAAAGCTAAATCTGTTTGAGGGTCGGCACCAACAAGCTCTGCAGTATAGGTACGTTTATCGTTTAAAATAACCTGTATTTTATCGGCATTGGCAATCACGTGGTTATTGGTAACAATGTACCCGTCTTTATTAATAATAACCCCCGAACCACTGCCTTGCTGTATGCGTGGCTGTTGTGGTTGCCCGTAAAAGAACTGATGAAAGGGGTCGTAGTTTAGCTGATTGTATTTCTCTTCCATTTGCGTAGTAACGTGCACCACTGCATTAACCGAAGCTTCGGCTGCGCCTGTAAAGTCGGGTGCTGAAGAAGAAATAGCATTTGAAGAAGACGTGAGCCGAACCGGCGGAGCGTAGTTTATCGTTTGATGGTTGGCAAAGTTTTCTTCGGGTTTAAAAAACTTTTGCTGAATGTAAAGTGCTGAACCTCCACCTAGTGAAGCTACCAGCAGAGTTGACAATAACTTTTTCATATCCGTTTTATTTTTAGGTTTTTATGCCTAACGCAAACTTTATGCCAAAATTTTAAAAGTCATCTTGTTTTAACATTGCTTAACGATAAGCCCTTATAAAAGTAAATAATTTCTTAATTTTACTGAAATTTTTTCAGTTGCAGTTCAGACAAAAAGTTCCTGTTTTTATTTTTGGCGTATCGGTTGGCTTATTGGCAGGCTGTCTTTTTTTCCTTTTTAAATTAGATACCTATATCCGCAACTTTAACCTCTCTTTACTGAATCAAAAACAAAACATTAGCGAGCAGGTTGTTAGTCCGAAAAAGGAAGAGAGTGATAATCAATCAAAAGATAAGAATACCTATAAGGTTAAAACTGAAGTAAAAAAAGAAAGTAATACATCTTCAAAAAACGTATCGCTAATTTCCATGAACGATATAACCGATTCTTCGTATGTAAACAGTGAGAATTATCAGGTGCTTAAAGAGGAATTAATAAGTGTAAAGAACCTGTATGTAAAAACGCTTACTCCGGAGGAAAAAACGAGCTCTGCTGATTCACTGGCAGCATCTCTGGCAGGAGTTACCAGCCCACCCAAGGAAGAGTTTTTTATGATAGAATTCTGGAAAACCCCGCTTAACTCCAAAGGTTATAAAATGACACGCAGTCGTTTATTAATATACGGTTACCCCGAAAAGACCGACTTAGCTTTGGTAAGACGTGATGACAACTATTACCTGCGCAACAATAAAATGTTTTACCGCCTAAGTTATTCTTCTGAATTTAAACCTATGGAACGTAGCAGCGAAAGTGATGTTGCCGGTATGTTCCATTAAATTTAACCTACCTTCGCTTTCGTTATAAAAACAATCATGCCATTTTCTTCTTTAGGCTTATCTCCTTCTTTACTAAAAGCATTAGCCGGTCAAAATTACACCCAACCCTATCCTATTCAACAAGAGGCTATACCTGCCATTTTAAACAGAAAAGATGTGTTGGGCATTGCTCAAACTGGTTCCGGTAAAACGGCCAGTTATGTATTGCCCATTTTAATGAATTTGCAAGGGAAGATAACTTCCAAAAACAGGCATGTAAATGTTTTGGTATTGGTACCCACCCGCGAATTAGCTGTGCAGGTAAAAGAAGTATTTCAAACATTTGGCGCGACACTTCCTACACCTGTAAAATCTATGGCAGTATACGGCGGAGTTTCTATTAACCCGCAAATGATGGCTTTGCAAGGCGTGAATGTTTTGGTAGCTACACCTGGGCGACTAATAGAATTGGTTGAATCTAACTCTGTTCATCTATCAACTATCGAAACTTTGGTGTTAGATGAAGCCGATAAAATGCTGAACCTGGGTTTTAAAGAAGAGGTAGATAAAATTTTATCTCTCTTACCTAAAAGGCGTCAAAACTTGTTATTCTCTGCAACGCTGAGCGATGATGTAAATAATATCAATCAACTGGTATTACGCGATCCTGTTGTGATTAAAATTGAAGCCGAAAGCAATAACATAGATTTAATTACGCAAACAGCATATAACGTAAGCGATGAAAAAAAGGGTCCGCTACTCCGTTACTTAATTAAACAAAAAGAGTTGAAACAAGTTTTGGTCTTTACATCTTCTACCTATAAAGCAGATAATGTGGCTGATAAACTACGCAAAAATGGAATAGACGCAATAGCAATGCATGGTAAAAAAGGACAGCAGGCACGCACAGAAACTTTGAACAAATTTAAAGCGGGTACACTTCGCGTATTGGTTGCCACCGATTTGATTTCACGAGGTATTGATATTAAGTTTCTGCCTTGTGTTATAAATTACGAATTGCCCCGTTCGCCCAAAGATTATATTCACCGTATAGGAAGAACAGGCAGAGCAGAATCTCCCGGACAAGCTATTTCGTTCATTACTCCCGAAGACCAGCATCACTTTAGGGTTATTCAAAAAAACATGGGCAAGTGGGTAACCATGATAGATGCCGAAGGATTGGACATCAAATAACAATTAATATAAATAACATCATGGCTAAAACAAAAATTACAGTAAACAATAATGGTTCTTTGCGCGTGGAAGGCGAAATGGAAGTTGTAGATAAAAACGGAAACGCCTATGATTTGGGCGGACGAGAAATTGTTTCGTTTTGCAGATGTGGTTTATCTAAAAACAAACCTTTTTGCGACGGCTCTCATAACGGGCATTTTGAACACGAAGCAATAGCTTTTGCTTTACCTCCGAAAAAGTAATTATAAAACTTCACGAATACGTTCGTCATTATAATATCTCATTATGTGTAAATAACTGCACAGAGTAATTGCCATCTTTGGCATTACTTCGCGATTTATTTTTCTCTCCGCATCCTGCTGCAATGCTTGTGTTATTTTGACTATGTTTGCTTTATGGAAGATATAGATTATAATTTAAATACGCCAATTGGTATAGCTGGATTACAAGTAACTTCTTATCATTATAGGGGTCAAATTTTAGGAGATACAATTTATTTAGAAAGGTTATTAGATTCAGTAATAGCAAGTCATTTTTGTCCTGAAATTGATAAACAAAAAGAGTTCTATGAATTAATTATAGCTAATGAAAGAATGTCCTTTAGTAATAAAATACAAGTATTTGAATATTTATTTAAAAAGTATCATAAAGATTTTGTAGAAAAACATCCAACTATTTTTGCTGATATAAAAAACATAAATGATGAAAGGAATATGGTGGCTCATTTTCTATTAGATTCCTCACCTGAAGGAATAGAAAGGTTTAATAAAGAAGGTGTATTTGGTTTTGTAAAGTTTAGAAATGGGAAAGAAACAATTTGGCGAAACAATACAACAGACTATGTAAAATTTCATAAATTACATTTGAAATATATTGAAGCAATTCAAGGTTTTTTAATCACACTCCTCCCCTCAGAAAATACTCCCGTTGATAAAAACAATCTATCAGAAGAGAAGCTTCTTTAG
>CAJCJB010000222.1 GCA_903970545.1 Candidatus Saccharimonadota bacterium
TGGATAAGTTTATTTATGGCGGTAATATAGACAGTTTAACCAAAGCAAGAACTCAAAAAAGATTGCAGGCACAAAACCGCATAGGAGGCATGTATAATGCAGGAGCAACTGTATTTTGGGGCGCAGATAAAAGTAAGTACCATTTTATGGCAGGTTTAAAGCAGGTAGAAATGGCTAATGCATCCTTTAGCAGCGATGCGTTTAATTTGCTGATGAGTGGCAATAAAATGTACGAAGGGCAAACAGCCAATATCAGCAATACCAATATTAATAATTACCAGTATCAGGAAATGAAGCTGGGGCTTATCTGGGATAATGTAGATTCTACAGCTAAGTTTGGCGTATCGCTTGCTTATATAAAGGGACAAACCTTTGACCAGATAAAGACAGGAGCTGCTTCCATATATACCGCACCTGATGCTTCGCAAATAAATGCCAACGTAAATGGTTCTTTGGTAATGAATGATACCTCTAAAGAAAAAAACAACCTGGGAGCCTTTAATGGAAACGGAATGGCGGCAGAGTTTTTTGCTTATATACCCTACACCTCAAAGCTTGGCAACAGTAGTTTTTTTGCATCGGTAAATAACCTTGGTTTTATAAGATGGAACAGAAACACGGTAAGCTATAATACTGATACAAGCTATATTTATAAGGGGGTTACGGTAAACAACATCTTTCAGTTAAACAGTTCGTCGGTGCAAAACCTTTCTAAAGACTCTTTAATAAAAAAACTTGTCAAAAATGGTAAAGGACCTGTATCAAGCAATTTACCCATGTCGGTGTATATGCTACATACTATTAAGTTTAGTCCTTTATTTACGCTTAATACCGGTTTTAGGTATTTGTTTGATGCTAATTACAAACCTTACTTTTATGCCGAAGGACAATTTGCTGTTTGTAAAAACTTTACGGCAACCGCCCATGTGGGTTATGGGGGTTATGGTAAATTAAGCGAGGGATTGAGTGTAGAGTATAAAGTAAAAACATTTTATATCCGCATAGGCAGCAATGCCATACAGGGTTATGTGGCACCCAAACATTCACTAGGGCAGGGTTTGTTTTTTAGTTTAACTAAGAAAATATAAATGAAAAGAAGTTGTAAATTAAAAGTTATAAGTTACAAGTGGATGATATTAGTATTCATCACTTATAACTCATCACTTATAACTCATCACTGCTTTGCTCAAACGGTTAAAATGCCTGCCGATACAGAGTTTTTTTATACCTACGGCGGAACCAATATTGATGAAGCCCGCGATATTAAAGAAACACCCGATAAAGGATATATACTGATAGGTACTACCAGCAGTTTTGGCCCGGGAGAGGCATCGGTTTATATGATAAAAACCGATAGCCTAGGCAATCATGTATGGAGTTCGACACAGGGTGGAATTTATAACGACCATGCCTATGCCGTAGAGCTAACTTACGACCATGGTTTTTTTGTGGCAGGCTATAGCAATTCATTTTATTCAAATAACAGCTTCGATTACTCGGCCTATTATTTTAAAACAGATGCAACAGGGCATTTACTCTGGGAAAAATTTGTAGATAACGGTGCTGCAATGATAGGTGGCAGCAGTGCAGGAAGTTATATATATGGCGCTTGCGCCATGCCCGATAGTGGCTTTTTAATGTGTGGGCAAACCTATGCAACTGCCAGTGGTAATGCCGATGCGTATTTGATACGGGTAGATAAAAACGGAGATACCCTTTGGACAAACCATTATGGCGGACCATTAGACGAAGTATTTAATAGCGTTTGCATAATAAACAATGCCATTTATGCCGTAGGCAGTAATGGTTCTCATCCCAGGGCAGATAGCCTGGCAGATGGTTGGATTGTAAAATTGAATATGAATGGTGATACCTTACAAAGCACGTATGTTTCTTATGGTGGGCGCCAGCAGGCAATTTTAAATGGAATTACTCCATACAATGATACCCTGTTTACTATTTGCGGCGGAGATTACCACATTGATAGTAACGCAACCACAGGCATAGTTACAAGGTATGATACTTCTTTAAAAGTTAATGAAGATATGACACGTTTGGCTCCCTTATGGGGGGATACTTCTAATGGTTATTTTGTATCTTTTTCTAAAGTTATAAATATTAGTTATGGCAACATATGTGCTATCGGTTATGCGATTGGGGGCTTAGGGGGCACAAATATGTTTTTTGAAGGGTTTACCTCCCTTGGATATGTTATACAAGACTCAAATGATTTATACTTACGCCATTCTGGTGGTATATATAATGATTATGGGTATAGCGGTATATTAACCACAGGCGGCAAAATTATTGGGGTCGGCAGTACACAGGGCTTTGTAGGTATGCCATCTCCACCCTATTGTACAAGTCCTAACATGGGTTTAGAAGATGTTTTTTTGGTTCGGTTTGATAGCGATTCTATTAATAACTATGTTCTTACCGCACAACCCTTAACAGTATCACCGCAGGTTAGTTGTTATGCTGATGCACTTGCTTTATCACCCGCAGCTATAAAAAATTATAGTAGTAATAATAATGTAAAACTATACCCTAACCCTGCTTCTGCGAATGTTAACTTATCTGTTACTGCTGCTAATAACGAGTCATATAGTGCAAAAGCATTCTCTGTTTTGGGCGAAGAAGTAATGAGCTTAAAAATAAAGTCAAATACCCCTACAAGTATTGATGTATCTAACTTATCGAATGGAACTTATATTATGAAGATTCAAGATAATAATGGAGGGAATTTATCTATTCTAAAATTTATTGTAAGTAGGTAATTGGCTCTCTTCCAAAATATACCCCAACAAACTAAGCTTGTTTGTGCTTTTTTCCTAATAGTATTATTTCATATTTTTTTTAAATTATTCTTGCTTGACTATTCGTGCTTTTGGTATGACGAGACATTTGGGTTATATTACTCTCTGCAAGACTGGGGCTTAATTAAACATACTTCTGAGTGGGATTTAAACCCCCCCTCATACTATTATTTCTTATGGCTTTGGAGACACTTGTTTGGTATCAGCGAGTTTGCTATTCGTTTTTCAAGTGTTCTTTTTAGTTCATTGGCTGCGGGTATTCTTTATGTCTTTTCATTAAAGTATTTCAATAAAATGACTGCCCTTATTGCTTTACTTATTTATACTTCTTCAAACGAGATGTTCTTTTATTCGCATGAAGCCCGTTGTTATGCTATCTTATTCTTTCTTACGTTAAGTTCTTCTTACTTTTATTTTAGTCTGATGGAAAAGAAAAGTCCCCCCTCTGTTATTTTATTAGGTGTAATTAATTTCCTTCTAATATATACCCATTACTTAACCGGATTACTCTTATCTTTTCAGGCACTACTAATATTTGTGTTTTATAACAAACAATTTGCGAAACAAATAAGCGTTGCTTTTTTAATAACCTTTTCATTAGCCTTTTGGCGATTCACGCAAAAAACAATTTTTCTCATATTTAATCATGAAAAAAGCTTTTGGTTGCCTAAAGCATCCTTCTACGATTTAAAAATGACCCTTTATGATTTCTTTAACGGAAAAGAAATTTTCTTCTTTTACTTTATTTTAATTCTTGCTATTTTGATTGTTGTTTATCCAACTAATCCTAATTTAAAATTGAAACAAGTTATTAAAATAAAACCATTATATATATTTCTTTGTGGTGTTGGCACAATCTTTGTCTGTTATGGTATTGGCACAATAGTACCTGTTTTTACCAAGAGATATGTGGTTTTTTCGATTCCGTTTGTTTGCGCTTTAATCGGATTTATTATCAGTAAAATAAGTAACAGTAGATTAAAATATATTGCTGTCGGGTTAGTTTGTTTAATCAGTTTATACTCCTTTACTAAAATAGATTTCCATACACCTAAGCACATGAATTACAGAGATGCCATGGGTTGCATTAAAAAGGAGAAAACAGTTAATACAATTATGCTTGTTCAAACAAAAGATATGGGTGCTTTATTTGCCTACTATTATGATAAAAATATTTTTACAGATTATAAAAACATAGATGCAGATTTAAACAAGGAAAGTATTTATACCATTTCAGGCATAGAAGATTTGAAAGCGATAGATTTTACTAAGTATGATAAAGTAATACTTACCCAAACATTTGTTCAGCAAAACAAAGAGAATGATGCTTTTTTAAATGAAATAGCTACTCATTATAAAAACCGTACTTCAGTTAAAGATTATGAAGGAATAGCTATTACCGTATTTAACTAATAAGACCAACTTCTAAAAAGGTTATGTGAATCAAAGGTACCGAGTTGGTTCTTTTAAATTCTACTGCGGTGGCAGCCCCTCTATCTCCAGCGTTAAGTACTGGTTGGTTACGGTTAAGTACTGGACGGTTACCGTTAAGTACTAATTGGTTACCGTTAAGTACTGATTGGTTACGGTTAAGTACTGCGTAGCAATCGTTAAGTACTGGACGGTTACCATTAAGTACTGCACAACTCTTGTTAAGTACCGAACGGCTGCAGTTAAGTACTTAACAGCTCCTGCTACTTGAGGGATACTCCCTCAGGAGTTGCAGAGGTATGATGTTGTTTTGCAGTAGGTTGCTGCTTGCTTGGGGTATATTTATCTGCTTTGGCAGTAAGTTCGCCCATACTTGTCGAAAGTTCGAGCAGGTTGGCAAGCGAGTTATCTATGAGCTCAACTGGTTTTGAGGCTTTCTCTACCGGCTTAAACGTAAAATAACGTTCTTTAAACACTTTTGCGCTACAAAATGGGTTTATAAGTTGGAATTTACTCATCTTATAGCGAAAGTAGTCTCTTAAAACGGCAAAGTCAAGTTTATTGGGATAATGTTTTCAACAAGCTATGAAATAGCTGCCTTTAGATTTCTCGACTACGATCGAAATAACAGAAGTCCTTATAAAGAGAACCACTTTTCTATCACATCAGCAAGGCGGTTGCTGTAGCCACCTTCGTTATCGTACCAGCCAATAACTTTTACCATGTTGCCTACCACAGCAGTAAACTCGGCATCTAAAATACAAGAGTGCGGGTTGCCCACAATATCACTTGATACGATAGGGTCTTCCGTATATTCTAAAATACCTTTCAACTCGGCTTGAGCAGCGCGTTTAAACTCAGCGTTAATTTCTTTGGCTTCTGCATGGCGCTCTAAAATGCAGGTAATATCGGTTAAAGAACCATCGGGCACGGGCACACGTATACCACATCCACCTACCTTGCCTTCCAGTTGAGGAAATATTTTGGTAGTTGCTTTGGCTGCTCCTGTAGAGGTGGGGACAATGTTTAAAGCCGCTGCACGTGCACGACGCAAATCTTTATGCGGGGCATCATGCAGGCGTTGGTCACCGGTATAAGAATGCACGGTAGAGATGTAAATATCTTCTATACCCCATTTAAGCAATACTTTTATCATGGGCGCTGCACAGTTGGTAGTACACGATGCATTTGAAATAATAACATCATCCTTAGACAGGGTACTATCATTAACACCCATTACAATGGTTTTAATATCCGCATCAGTTGGCGGCGCAGAAATAAGAACCTTCTTAGCTCCTGCCGCAATGTGCTTTTGTGCCGATTCTTTATTCAGGTAATGCCCTGTGCTTTCAACCACCACATCCACATCCAGTTCTTTCCAGGGTAGTTTGGCAGGGTCGGCACTGGCAGCCACGCGTATTTTTTGGTTATTAATAATCAGGTTGTCTCCATCAATGGCAATGGTGCCGTCAAACTTACCATGCACCGAATCGTATTTCAATAAGTGTGCAAGGGTTTTGGTGTCGGTTAAATCGTTGATGGCTACAATTTGTATGTTGGGGCGGTTAATGGCAGCACGAAGAAAAACTCTTCCTATCCTGCCGAAACCATTGATGGCTACTTTAATTTTTTGCATGGTGTTTTATTATTTGGGTACAAAGTTATAAGTTAAGAGTTATAAATTATAATACTTGTTTGGGCGTTCCGTTGGTTACAACGGCGGGCTTTCCACTCCAATCTTTTGCTCGTGCCTCACAAAAGGATTTTCGTTGCAATCCCTAACGCAGCATTAATTTATTTCTTTACTAATTTTATTCTTTTTACCCCTAGATACGAAACGAAATCCCCCAATTTCGGAGCAAAAAAACTGTTGTTTTTGCGTTAAGGATTGTAGTGGAAAGCCCACAGCCGAAATGCGCAGCATTCAGCGAAGCAAAAATAAAAAACAATAACGATGAGCTAAACCGCCAGAACGCCCAAATGGCTTATGGCTTTTAAATCTAACTTTTACTATATTTGCCCCTCCTAATTTTAAAATTTAATGACTTATCTTGATTTTGAGAAACCAATTGAAGACCTTGAAAAAGAGCTTCAGAAATTAAAAGATGTAGCCACCAAAAGTAAAGTAGATGTTTCTTCCTCTATCAAACAAATGGAAGACAAAATACAGGAAACCAAAGTACAGCTTTACTCATCGCTTACCCCCTGGCAAAGGGTGCAACTATCTCGCCACCCCGAAAGACCTTATACCCTTGATTATATAAGCACCCTAACGGGAGGAAACTTTATAGAACTACATGGCGACCGCACTGTGAAAGATGATAAAGCCATGGTAGGTGGTTTTGGCGATATTGATGGGAAAACATATATGCTGATTGGTCAACAAAAAGGAAGGAATACTAAAGAGCGTCAGTTTAGAAACTTTGGTATGCCAAACCCCGAAGGGTATCGCAAGGCTTTGCGCCTGATGCGAATTGCCGAGAAGTTTAATAAACCTGTTATTACCTTTATTGATACCCCCGGTGCTTTCCCGGGTTTAGAAGCCGAAGAGCGCGGACAAGGAGAAGCTATTGCCAGAAACCTGCTGGAAATGTGTCAGCTAAAAGTGCCTGTTATTTGTATTGTGATAGGCGAAGGCGCATCGGGTGGAGCGCTTGGTATTGGCATTGGTGATAAGGTAGTTATGTTGGAGAACTCTTGGTATTCTGTTATCTCTCCTGAGAACTGCTCTACCATCTTATGGCGCACCTGGGATTTTAAAGAGAAAGCTGCCGAAGCCCTAAAGCTTACTGCCGAAGATATGCTGGCAAACAAACTGATTGACGGCATTATACCCGAGCCTTTTGGCGGTGCACATAATAACCCAGCTCAAACCTTTGAGAATGTAAAAACAGCTATTAACGGCTATATCATAGAACTGGAAAGTAAATCGGCTGATGAACGTATTTCTGCCCGCATAGATAAATTCTGTGCCATGGGCGTTGTACTGGAATCGCATGAAGCAGTTAGTAGTGAACAATAAACAGTAAAAACAAGTAAACAAATAAAACAATCAAAATGGCAAATACAGGAGACGTTAACATTGGTTCGGTACTTAGATACAACGGAGAACTTTGTTTAATTACAGAATGGCAACATCGCACACCGGGCAACCTGCGTGCTTTTTACCAGGCTAAAATGCGCAACTTAATGAACGGCAAACAAACCGAAAACCGTTTCCGTTCGGGTGAAGAGGTTACTTTGGTTAGGGTAGATTATAAAATGATGCAGTTTATCTATACCGAAGGTGATTTTATTGTGGTGATGGATAACGAGACTTTTGACCAAGTACACATATCTGCCAAAACCTTAGGCGATGGATTAAAATTCCTGAAAGAAGGTATGGAAGTAAAGATAACCTTTGAAGAAGACAGTCCTATTTTGGCTGAAGCCCCTACTTTTGTAGAACTTGATGTTACCTATACCGAACCCGGCATCAGAGGAGATACTGCCAGCTCTAACACTTTGAAAAGTGCAACTGTTGAAACCGGTGCTACTGTTATGATACCTTTGTTTGTGAACGAGGGTGATAAAATTAAGATTGACACCCGTACCTCTGCTTATGTAGAGCGCGTGAAGAAGTAAATAAGTTCTTTTGATTTTGTTTGAAGACTGCCTATAAAATGGGCAGTCTTTTTTTGTGCTTAACTATATTAGTTTACATAAAATATAATTATTCTAAATTTTATTATGTTTGCCGCTTAATTGGCAAAACAATATTTATGACAGACAATACTTTAAACAAACCTCAACGCTGGGGCGTGCTAATGGCTTACTTTGGTGTGGCTGCTATGAGCCAGATACTTTGGTTAAACTTTGCACCCATCGTATCGTTCATTCAAAATAAATATCAGGTTAGTGAGTTAGCAGTAAGCTCCTTATTACTTTCTTTCCCTTTATTGTATGTGTTGTTATCTATACACTCGGGTACGCTGATAGACAAAAAGGGTTACCGTTTTGTAATTATTTTAGGAAGTGTAATAAGTGCTTTATTTGCCTGTGTGCGTAGTTTTGATAGTAATTTTTATATGCTGGTTATTGGGCAAACAGGTATTGCCATTGGGCAACCTTATATTATTAATGGTATATCCAAACTGGTATCAGACTGGTTTGATAAAGAATCAAGTGCTATGGCTACCGGTATTGGCACCGCAGGTATGCTTATTGGTATGGCGGTGGGTATGGGTGTTACACCTGCCCTGAATGAGAGTATGGGTTTTACATCCATGCTTTGGGTGTTTGCAGGTTTATCGGTTGTGCTTACACTTATTTTTATTGTGTTTGGCAAAGAAAACAATTTGGTAAAAGGGCATGCTGTTGCCGAAAGTGCCATGGACGAGATAAAACTTTTATTAAAGAACAAAAACTTAGTAGTGTTGTTTGTGTTTTGGTTTTTTGCCTTTGGGGTGTTCAATGGCTTAACCACCTGGCTTGATAAACTGATAACTCCCAATGGATTGAACGCCGAAGAAATTGGTTTGGTGGGCGCTTCTTTAATTGTAGGTGGAATTGTGGGGTCGCTTATCATCCCGGTAATATCAGATAAGATTAAAAAGCGCAAGCCGTTTGTTATACTTAGTTGTGTGGCAGCTTTGGTAATTATTTATCCTTTATGCACCATGCATTCAGCAACTATTATTTATGTATTGGGTGGTTTGTTGGGTTTCTTTTTCCTTCCGGGATATGCTTTGTTACTATCTATGTGCGAGGAAATGGCAGGCATTGATAAAGCAGGAGCTGCTACAGGTGTTTTTATGATGAGTGGAAATGCGGGTGCCGTAGTAGTTATTGCCTTGATGCCTATCCTTAGTGGAGAAGATATTTTGTGGACAAAATCTGTTTACCTGATGCTGGCACTTATGGTAGTTACCTTAGCACTTGTGGCAGGCCCTTTAAAAGAGGTGGTTAGTAAGGATAAAGCTGCTGCTTAATCCTTACAAATGAATAGGTCTTTTAGCAGTTGCATCTAAACAAGCCTCTTTCATGTTTTCAGTAAAGGTTGGGTGTGCATGACTCATACGTGCAATATCTTCGGCACTTGCTCTGTATTCCATAGCAACTACCCCTTCGGCAATCATATCGGCACAACGAGGACCAATCATGTGTACTCCAAGTATTTCATCAGTGGCTTCATCAGCCAATACTTTTACAAAGCCATCGGTATCCATACTGGCACGTGCACGGCCACTTGCTTTAAAAGGAAATGAACCTGTTTTATATTTTTTACCTTGCTCTTTTAATTGCTCTTCGGTAAAACCAACCGAGGCAACCTCAGGCCAGGTATAAACCACACCGGGTATTAAGTTGTAGTTGATATGCGGTTTTTGTCCCATCATAGTTTCGGCAACAAACACACCTTCTTCTTCGGCTTTATGAGCCAGCATAGCTCCTTTAATTACATCACCAATGGCATAAATATTATCTACGTTTGTTCTTAGGTGTTCATCGGTTTCAATACGCCCACGATTATCAACCTTAACGCCTGCTTTATCTAAACCTAAATTCTCTGTATAAGGTTTCCTACCCACAGCTACTAAACAATAGTCGCCTTTCAGTTCTATCTTTTCTCCTTTATCATTATCGGCACTAACGGTAACTTCTTTTCCTTTGCTTGTAACACCGGTAACTTTGTGTTTCATGTAGAAATCAAAGCCTAAATCTTTCTTAAGCAGGCGTTGCAATTCTTTACCTAAGCCTCTGTCCATGGTAGCAATGATGCTATCCATAAACTCTACTACGCTTACTTTAGCACCCAAACGGGCATACACAGAACCAAGCTCTAAGCCTATAACACCGCCGCCAATAATAATCAGGTGTTTAGGTATTTCTTGCAATTCTAAAGCCTCGGTAGAGGTAATGATACGCTTTTTATCTATTTCAATGCCGGGTAAGGATGCCGGTTTAGAGCCTGTAGCAATAATGGTTTTTGTGCTTTCTATTTGCTCTTTACTGCCATCTGCCTTGGTAACTTCTATGGTAGTTTTATTTACAAAAGAACCATGTCCGGTAAGCACGGTAATTTTATTTTTCTTCATCAAATAATCAATACCCGCAACGGTAGCTTTTACCACACCGCGCTTGCGCTCAATCATTTTTGGGAGGTTAGCTTTCAATCCTTTCAGTTCGATGCCATGTTCTTCAAACTGATGTTCGGCTTTGTGGTAATGCTCGGTAGAATCTAACAAAGCTTTGGAAGGAATGCAGCCCACATTAAGGCAAGTGCCACCCAGACTGGGATACTTTTCTATAAGGGCGGTTTTCATGCCCAATTGCGTACAACGAATGGCGGCTACATAACCACCCGGACCAGAACCTATAACGGTAACATCAAATTTTTCCATGATTATTTATAATGAACGGGCAAAGTTATAAGATTCAGCGAAGCCAATAAAAAATAAAAACAATGTGCTAAACAAGTTTGCAATGGCGGGTATTTATAA